>PYEQ01000043.1 GCA_003017785.1 filamentous cyanobacterium CCP5
GCCCAGGCCAGTCGCCTGGCGACCCAGGATATTTTGCTGGTCTGCCTAGAGCTGCTGGGGCTCTGGGCCCTGTTGAGGGTAGAAGACTCTCGCCGTCGCTGGCCTTGGGGACTCTTAGCAGGAGCCACGGTAGGACTCTGCTTTTTGATTAAGAGTGTGATGGTGGTACTGCCAGTGGTGGCGATCGCGCCCTATCTGCTGCAAAAATGGCGCATTCACTTAACTAACTGGGGGCTATACGTCGGGCTGGTGCTGGGGTTCATACCTGTCGGCGTATGGTTGGGCCTGAGCAGTCAGCGCTATGGTGCGGTGCCGGTACAGCAGTTGCTAGGCAAAGTCCTGTTGCTGTCCCAGGTGGCAGAGGGCTCGAATGCCTATTACCCCACTACCCCTTTTTTTTACGGCTGGAATATTCCTGCCAATACATTTCCTTGGGCGCTGTTGGCGATCGCGGGGGTCGTTGTGGCCCTGCGATCGCCCTGGATTGATCGGGGCTGGCTGTGGATTGGCTATCCGCTGATTTTACTGGTTGAGCTAGCTGCCTTCGATACCCGCACCTGGTATTACCCGCTGCAGATCTATCCCTTTTTGGCACTGTTTGCAGCTCTAGCGCTGACCCAGCTCACCCGACGCTATGTCTCTACGGCCCCCTTTCAACGGCAGCTGCCGCTGCGCCTGAGCTGGCTGGTAGGGTGTATTGGCTTCGTGCTGCTGATAGCGGGAGCCGTGCTGCTCAGTGCTCCCCTTTGGGGGATAGATCCCAATCTGCAAACCTATGGCTGGATAGGGATTGGTGGCGGACTAGGATGGCTGGTGCCGATGGTGATCGCCCTCCAGGATGGGACCTCTCGCTGGCAGCGCCGGGGCTGGCTATGGCAGATGGGCTGGCTGCTGGGACCGGGGCTGGCGATCGCCGCTCTATTCCTGAGCGGCCTTTGGGGCAACTACTCACCGGATGTCAAAACCGCCCTGAGAACGGCGCCTGTTGCCCCCATCCTGGCCCAGCACCCCATTTATTTCATCCAGCCTGATGCCACTGCCATTGGCGTATTACTGACTTTCTACACCCCAGAACTGGGCGATCGCCTGGCCAGCTGGGAAGCCCTTCCTGCTAACGCCTATGCCTGGGGACCCAGTCCAATCCCCCCTGACTACGAAACAATCATTACCCTGCGGGATTGGCAGCTAGCCCTCAACCCGGCTAACTCTGGCGAATAGCCGGTGCCGGCCCCTGATCCCCCGTCGTTATAGAATCAAAATCGCCTTCACTAAAGGAACTCTCTGGTGCCTTCTCGATCTCAAATCCAGCCAGCGGTCCATAAGTACACCCTCAACTCCCAGCTGCGGGACTACTTCGACCGGATCGCCCCCGAGATAGACCGCTGGTGCGATCGCAACCGCTACTACTACCGCGATCTGGAACGGCTGCATCAGTTCTTGATTCCACCGGGGAGCCGGATTTTAGAAATCGGCTGCGGCACAGGCAGTCTGCTGCGATCGCTGGCTCCTTCGGTGGGGGTGGGCATCGATTTTGCCCCGGGGATGGTGACGCTTGCGGCTCAGCAGAACCCTCAGATGCACTTCTACTGCCTGGAGGCAGAAACCCTGACCCCCGCAGCCCTAGCCCCAGAACACCGGCAGTTTGACTACCTCGTACTTTCTGGGGGCTTAGGCTACTTCAGCGATATTCAAACAGTGCTCCAGCGGCTTCAGCCCTTTTGCAGCCCCCAAACTCGGCTGATTCTCACCTTCCACAACTACCTGTGGGAGCCACTGCTCAACTTGGGCGAACGCATCGGCCAGCGTCGCCCCCAGCCGCCTCAAAACTGGCTTTCGATGGACGATGTGAACAATTTGCTCTCGATTACAGGTTATGTACCGCTCAAACGGGGGCGTCGCTGCTTGCTACCTAAGCGGATTCCTGGCCTGTCCTACCTGGTAAATCGCTACCTGGGGCCGCTACCCGGCTTGAAACACCTGTGCCTGACTAACTACGTGGTCGCCCGCCCCTGTCCGGCGCCTCAGCCATCTCCCAGCTGCTCGGTGATTATTCCAGCCCGTAATGAAGCGGGCAACATTCGCGACGCCGTAGACCGACTGCCGCCCTTGGGGAGTAATACGGAAGTTATTTTCGTCGAAGGCCACTCCCAAGATCGCACCTGGGCAGCGATTCAAGAGCTAATCCAGACCTATCGAGGCCCCTACCGGATTAGGGCATTCCAACAAACCGGCAAGGGCAAGGCCGACGCGGTGCGGCTCGGATTTGCCGAAGCCAGCGGCGACATTCTGATGATTCTGGATGCGGACTTGACGGTACCCCCCGAAGACCTGCCCCACTTTGTGGACGTGCTGGCCTCTGGACGCGGGGAGTTTGTAAACGGGTCCCGCCTGGTGTATCCCCGCAGCCGCCAGGCCATGCCCTGGCTAAATACCCTGGCCAACAAGTTCTTTGCCCAGATGTTTTCCTTCTTGCTGGAGCAGCCTTTGAAGGATACCCTTTGCGGTACCAAGGTAATCTGGCGGGCAGACTACGACCGCCTGGCCAAAGGCCGCCACTACTTTGGCGACTTTGACCCCTTTGGCGACTTTGATCTGCTGTTTGGGGCCGCCAAGCTAAACCTGCACATCGTAGAGGTGCCCATCCGCTATCAGCCCCGCACCTACGGCAGCTCAAATATCGCCCACGTTAAAGAAGGGCTGGTGCTGCTGAAGATGTGCGGCTACGCCTCCCGCAAGCTCAAGTTTATTTAGAATCTTTGATAGAAAAGAACGGGCATGAAGGGATTCGAACCCCCGACACCTAGAACCGGAATCTAGTGCTCTATCCAGCTGAGCTACATGCCCTTGCCATTGGCTGAATAATTCTAGCATCTCTGTTCCCAGAACCATCAAACCGGGCAGCGAGTCGTTATGATCTGGGAGCTTGTTATCCCAGCGATCGCCATGATTCCCCCAGATCTCGACACCGATGCCGCCAATCTCGACGAAGCCGTAACTAAAAGCGGCCTTAGTGAAGCGCAGTACCGGCAAAAGATGAAGCGCCGCCAGGAGATCCAGCAGCAACGGCTAGCAGAACGCAGCCGCGAGAAGGGGCTGATTATTGTTCACACCGGCAATGGCAAGGGGAAAACCACGGCCGCCCTGGGTATGGTACTGCGATCGCTCGGCCACGGCTACAAAGTGGCGATCGTCCAGTTCATCAAGGGGGCCTGGGAACCAGCCGAGAAAGCTGTGTTTAGCCAATGGCCCGACCAGCTAGAGTTTCGAGCCCTCGGCGAAGGCTTCACCTGGGACACCCAGGATCGCCAGCGGGATACCCAAAAAGCCCAGGATGCCTGGCAGACGGCCCTCACCTACATTCAAAACCCAGCCTACAAAACCGTCCTGCTAGATGAGGTCAACATTGCTCTCAAGCATGGCTTTCTGACGGTGGATCAGGTGTTAGAGGGGCTGGCGCAGAAACCCGCCGACCAGCACGCGATTCTTACCGGCCGCGGTGCTCCGGAGGCCCTGATTGAGGCCGCCGATTTGGTCACGGAAATGACCCTCGTCAAACACCCGTTCCGGGAGCAGGGGATCAAAGCTCAACCAGGGATTGAGTTTTAGCGTAAGGCAACTACGGCTTGAGAGCCTCGTCTAGAACCTGTCGAGCCGATTCTGCTTCGCTGCGGGCTTCTTTGTAGCGCAGGTTGGTCTGGGCGAAGCTTTTGAGCGCCTTGAAGCCGTCTTTCAGCTGGGCCAGCTGTTCTTCGTCCATGGGCTCGTCCGTAAATAGCAGTTCCACCAGCTGGTAAGCGGCCAGGGCAGGTTCGCGGGAATCCTGCATTTTCATTTTGAGGGTGGCCAAATGATTGAGGATCTGTACCGCTGCTACAACGGCATCTTCCTGCTGTTTGACGTTCTCAGTAGGTTGGGGTTCGCTCACTTCTATCAGTTCCTGGGGGTCAAAGCCATCGGCCAGGGTTGTCGGCAGCTTACCGCTATCCATCAGCTCGATCAACTGATCCATGGCCTTTTCGCGGGCTTTGGGAGAATCTTTACCCCGCACGGGCAGAACCACCTCTGGACTTTGGGCGAGGGTATATTGAACCATTTGCTTACTAGAACAAGAGAACTATTTGACAATCATAGCCCGAAAGTAATTCTGGGGAGCTAATGGCTTGATAAATTGCTAAGTACTCATGGATGACCAGTAGCGAGGACAGTCGCCTCGCCCCCATGGAAGCCCCGTTAGAGCTGACAGCTCAGCAACAGAAAGCCAATATCGAAGCCGTTGCCCAGATGTGAGGCAGGCAGAGACAGATGAGCGATTTGACAACCGGCTAGCGGAGGGAAGAGCCGATCGCTAAGCCAACCGGAGAGAGCACTGGGGGGGCGGAAATTGATGCAAACGACTCTGGGAGAGATCCGGCAGATTTAACGGCGGCTGACAGGTTGAGCCACGGCAAGCATCCTAAACCGCAGTTGGGCAGACGGCAGCAGATGCGATCGCAGCCTGAATCATCTCAGCATCTAGATTCTGGCCAATCACGACCAGCTGAGTTTGGCGGGGTTCATCGGCAGCCCAACAGCGATCGAACCAGGTGTCGAATCGCTGGCCGACGCCGTGCATCACCAATCGCATGGGCTTACCCGGCACGGCTACGAACCCTTTGATGCGATAGATGTCATAGTCAGTAACGAGCTGCTGGCAGGCCGCGACCAGGGCTTTGGGCTCAAATGCCTGGTCTAGCACCAGAGGAATAGCGGTGATGTTGTCGTCGTGCTCGTGCTCGGCTTCATGATCATGGTGACTGGGGCGGCTATCGAGATGATCTTCTACGGCAGCGTTGAAGCCGAGCAGTAGCTCAGTGCCAACGCTGCCCTGACAGGGCAGAACTTTGACACGGGGTGGCAGCTGCTCCCTAAGCCAGGTCTCGACCCGCTGCTGGGTGGCGGTATCGACCAGATCCACCTTGGTCAGCAGCACTAAATCGGCACAGTTGAGCTGATCTTCAAACAGTTCTTCGATGGGAGTTTCGTGGTCCAGGCTGTCGTCTGCTTGTCGCTGGGCTTCTAATGCGTCCAGATTACCGACTAGCCGACCGCTGGCGAGGGCTTCGCAGTCCACCAGGGTAATCACCCCATCGACGGTGGCCCCGGTGCGAATTTCTGGCCAGCGGAACGCCTGCACCAGAGGCTTGGGCAGGGCCAGACCGGAGGTTTCGATCACGATGCAGTCGATCTGGTCCCGGCGCTGAATCAGCGCTTGCATGGTGGGCAGAAATTCTTCCTGAACAGTGCAGCAGAGGCAGCCGTTGGTGAGTTCGACAATGTTGGCGGCGGCTTCGGTGTCTTCGTCGCACACCTGGCAGGATTTCAGCAAATCACCGTCGATGCCCACTTCGCCAAATTCGTTCACTAAAACGGCAATGCGCAAACCGCGATTGTTTTGCAGCAGGTGGCGCACCAGGGTCGTTTTGCCAGCGCCCAGAAAGCCGGTCACCACGGTGACGGGAAGTTTATGCATGGGTTTCAGAAAATAGGGTTCAAAAAAAGTAGCGGCGATCGCTGGCTGAATGGCAGACACATTTAGCCGTTAGCCAGGACGGGGACTACTAGAGATATTTCAGGGGATGACAAGGCTACTGGGGCGATCGCTCCGTCAGCCAATCAAAAGAGCGCAAACATGACCAGTCGGGCCGTCGCCGGAAAGGTGAATGGAGCATCTGTACCTCGCAGATGGGATGTATCGAGTCAATCTCGGCAGCAGGCATTCTGACTTGCGCAATTTGGGAGTTTTAGAGTTGGGAACTTAGATTTCGTCATGACTCCAAAATCTAAATTCGCCCATCTAACAGTCCAAATCGGCTCACAGCTGCGGGACAGCGCCGGACTTGCACCGGACTTTCCCTGATAGCTTGGGCTGAGAGGGGTTTGCCCACCCTCAACTAGGCCACCTCCAGCGGCTGATCTCCGCTGGAACTCCCGAGTCCTCAAACGCTATCACGAAAGCACATTCCCTAGCGGCAAAGTATTGTTGCGCCCTGGCGGGGGGCTGAATCGGTGGGATAGGCCAGTCAGCAGTCGTCTTAACCGGGACTTTACCTCCGTCGATTCATGAAAATTCCGTCTTTGGATACAGGCTCTTCCCCGGCCTAAGGTTGGATTCTGTCAGGTAGCACGAGATCCGGAGAGATGCCAAGCACTGCTGTCAATTCTCAACATGCACTTGGAGCTCATCCCTATTATTCTTGTGTGGATACGCTCGCAGAAACTTAAGGAATTCAAACCATGAAGCTGATTCAATTTTTACTTGCCTTCGGCCTTTTATCGACTTTAGTAGCCTGTGCTGGGCCTGCCACTGAAGACGACACCATGGAAGAAGGCACCGGCACCGAACAGACGGAGCCCATGGAAGAAGATATGGAAGAGGGAGCCATGGAAGAAGAAGGTACCGAGGAATCCGCCGAATAGAGTAGCGAAAAAGCCCCAGAGTTAGTCTAGGTCAGCCGATGGCCTGTTCTGTCTCTGGGTCAAACAAATGAATCTGGTGGGTTGTGATTGCAACCCACACTTCATCTCCTAAACCCACCGCCTGATCGGGCGGCACTTTCACCTGAAGCTGATCTTGGCCAAAACGCACCGTCAGGTAGGTCTCGCTTCCCAGGGCCTCGATATGAACCACGTTGGCCAATAAGTTTTCAGGGGTTGATTGGCCTAGGGATAGGTGCTCAGGTCTGACGCCTAGCAATACCGGGCGCCCCTCATAGGATTGTAGGCAGCCCTTCCACGACAGCGGCAACAACAGCCGAAACCCAGAATGCACTAGGCTGCCAGAGCTCACCTGCACGGGCAAAAAATTCATCGTCGGCGACCCAATGAACTGGGCCACAAAGCGATTGGCCGGATGGCGATATAGCTCTAGGGGAGCCGCCACCTGCTGAATCTGTCCCTGGTTCATCACCGCAATGCGATCGCCCATGGTCATCGCCTCCACCTGGTCGTGGGTGACGTAAATGGTGGTAATTCCTAGCTGCCGCTGTAGATTCACGATCTGCGCCCGTGTCTCTGTTCGCAGCTTGGCATCCAGGTTCGATAAGGGCTCATCCATCAAAAATACCTGGGGATTCCGGGCCATCGCCCGCCCCAGGGCTACCCGCTGCTTCTGCCCGCCTGACAGCTGGCGGGGATAGCGATCAAGCAGCGCATCCATTTGCAGCATTTTTGCCACCGTGGTGACTCGCTGGTCTATCCGCCGCTCCGCTTCAGACACATAGCGCAACCCTGTCGGTAATCGCCGCGTCGCTGCCACCAGCCCCTTTTCCCACCAGTGGGTCGTGGCGATCGCTCTCTCTAATCCCCATTCAAACGTCTCAGTACTGGCGGTTTCTCCTCTGGAGACACTACGTGAACGACTCCGCTCACCGACCGAAGCAGCCGACCGGTCGGTGAGCGGAGTCGAACCGACCGCTTGCCCAGCAATCGGCATCCGCCGCAGCCCGAAGGCCAAATTGTCATACACCGTTAAATGGGGATACAGGGCATAGCTCTGGAACACCATGGCGATGTCTCGCTGTTTGGGGGGCAGGTCGTTGACGGTGCGATTGCCCACCCGAATCTGGCCGGCCGTGATTCCTTCTAGCCCCGCCAGTAGGCGCAGCAGGGTGCTTTTACCGCAGCCCGACGGCCCCACCAACACCATGAACTCTCCGTCTTTCACTTCCAGGTCAATCCGGCGCAGAACAGTCGTTTCTCCGTCGGCCTGCTGCCCCGGAAAGGTTTTGTAGAGATTTTCGATACTGACGGCGGCCACTATGAACCTGCTTACGCTTCCGACCCATTATCGACCAAAGTGGTCAGGGTTACCTGGGTGATAGCTTCTCCCCGCTGGGGTCTGAGAATCCGTTCGGATTCGCCGCTGCGTCCCTGACGGGGAATCGTGTCGGTGACGATCTGGGCGGTGCGATCGCGATTGGTAAATACTTTAATCGCCGTATTGGGTAGCGCTGCCAGAATCGATACCAGCGCATCAGTTTTCTGACTGAACTGGAAAGACTGGGTACCAATACCACCTCGACTGCCTGACTGCACTGCCGATGCAGGCATCCGCTTGGCGTATCCGGCCCCAGAGAGCAGCAGCACACAGTCTGCCTCGGCAACAACGGCAGCGCAGCCAGCTAGGGTTTCTTGCTTGCGCATGCGCAACGCCTGGGGGCCCTGGGTGTTGCGGCCCATAATCGGCAGGTTGTCATCGTCTACGGTGAACCGCAAAATTCGCCCGCCGCTGGTGGCCAGCAGCAGCTGGTCTCCCTTCGCAGCCAGGGCAATGTGGGAAAGCTCATCTCCGTCCTTGAGCTTGATCCCGGTCAGCCCCCGCCCGGTAAGGTTGGTGAACTCCTTCAGGGGTAGCCGCTTAATCTTGCCCAGTCGCGTCACCATGATTAGGTCTTTCTCCAAGGCTTCTGGAGTCAGAATCATCTGAGCCACCACGATGTCGGGTTCAGAAGGCACCGAATCGGGCAATAGGCTAACCAGCGGTACCCCCCGCCCCTGGCGATTGGCTACCGGAATATCGTTGATGGTGATGGTATAGGCTCTGCCGTCGCGGGTCAGGGTCAGCAGCTCCTGGGTGGTAAGGGCAGTTTCCACCTGAATGACCGGCTCTTCCTCTGCTTCGAGAATGCCGTCGTAGGTATCTTCCTGTTTTGACTGGCGGCGCTGGTAGGAGCGAGGAGACGACCGCCTGAGGTAGCCCTTCTGGGTGAATTCTAGAACGGTGGTTTCTTCGACTTCTTCGGCGATGATCTCTTCGATCTGCTGGGTTTCTTCGGCGATCTCTTCAGCGGTTTGAATCCGGGTCTGGCGAGGATCGCCAAACTTTTTCTTCAGGGCCCGCAGCTCCTTCTTCATGGCCTTGAACAGCTCTTTGCGATCGCCCAGCAGCCGCAGCAGCCGCTCCCGCTCTGTCCTCAAATCTCGGTGTTCGTCCTCCAGATTTTGCCGCTCCATACCGGTGAGCCGCCGCAGGGGCATGGCCAAAATCGCATCGGACTGGCGCTCACTCAGCTCGAATTGCTGCTGGAACTGCTGCTTGGCGGTGGTGCCATCGGGGGCCTGCCGGAGAATGGTAATCACCTCGTCCAGGTTGTTCAGCGCCGCCAGCAGCCCCTCTAGAATGTGCAGTCGGGCCTCGGTTTTCTCCAGCAGATGCTGGTATTGGCGGGTGAGGGTGGTTTCTCGAAAGTCTAAAAACCCTTGCAGAATATCCCGCAGGGGCAGCTGCCGGGGCTGGCCACCATCCAGGGCCAGCATGATCGCTCCGAAGTTGCTCTGGAGCGTCGTCATCCGATACAGATCGTTGAGAATCCGGTAGGCCTGGGCTTCTCGCTTGAGTTCGATGACGACTCGCATACCGTCGCGATCGCTCTCGTCGCGAATGTCGGCGATGCCGTCGATGCGGCCATTGTTGACTAGCTGGGCCACCTTCTCAATCCAGCCCGCCTTATTCACCTGATAGGGCAGTTCGGTGACGATGATGGCGTTGCGCCGCTGGCGACCCCGCCCGGGATGGATTTCCTCAAAGCTCGTCACCCCACGCACCGGAATGCTGCCCCGTCCGGTGCGATAGCAGTCTCGAATGCCCTCGGTGCCAATAATTTCCCCGCCCGTAGGAAAGTCTGGCCCCGGAATAATCTCAAACAGCTGATCGTCGGTGATTTGGGGGCGATCGATCAGGGCAATCAGGCCGTCTACCACTTCTCCCAGGTTGTGGGGCGGGATGTTGGTGGCCATACCCACGGCGATGCCTGACGACCCATTCAGCAACAGGTTTGGTAGCTGGGCCGGGAGCACAATCGGCTCCTGCTGGGAGCTGTCGAAGTTATCGGTGAAGTCCACCAGGGCTTCGCTGATGTTCTCCAGTAGGGCTTCGTTGCCGATGGGGGCAAGGCGAGTCTCGGTGTACCGCATGGCGGCCGGGGGGTCGTTGTCCACCGAGCCAAAGTTGCCATGGCCGTCCAGCAGTGGATAGCGACTAGAGAAGCTCTGCACCATCCGCACCAGGGCGTCGTACACCGCCTGATCTCCGTGGGGATGGTACTTACCCAGCACGTCCCCGACGACGCGGGCACACTTACGATAGGGACGGTCTGGGGTCAACCCCAGTTCATGCATGGCGTAGAGAATGCGGCGATGCACCGGCTTTAGCCCGTCGCGAATGTCCGGCAGGGCCCGACCCACAATCACGCTCATGGCGTATTCCAAATACGATCGCTGCACCTCGGTATGGAGCGACGTGGGAACGACTTGACCGGAGGCAAGTATGTTGAGTTGATCGGCCATGGGCTTGTGAGTCCTGGGTAAAATTAGCGTTTGGGCTCTAAGTCAGCATTAACAATGCTGTAACTTATACGCAAGGGCAAGACCGGAGCTGATTTCTGCACCGGTTGTAGGGTCGCCAGGGAGGACGGGCATGTACCCCGCAATGACGTTCTCTTAACACATTTCCCGATTTGGATGGATAGGTTACCGCTAATGAAAAATGTCTTGATTGTCGAAGACGACCTGATTAATGCTCGCGTTTTCGCCAAAATCTTAACTAAACGCGGTGGTTTGTCAGTCAAGCATACGGAGAACGTCGAAGAGGTCATGAAAATGGCTCAAAACGGCGAAACAGATATTATTCTGATGGATGTTTCCCTGGCCCACAGCATGTACCAGGGCAAGCAAGTGGACGGCATCAAGATAACCCAGATGCTGAAATCGAATCCAGAAACCGCCAAGCTGCCGGTTATTTTAGTGACCGCCCACGCCATGGATGGCGATCGCGAGAATTTTCTCAGCCAGAGCGGAGCCGATGGCTACATCTCAAAGCCGGTTATCGACCACCAGGGGTTTGTAGACCAAATCAAATCCATGATTGGCGCGGAATGAGATAAGTACCCTTGTACTCCATCATTGACAGAACTGCAACTAGTGGTGGAGAAGATTTGAATTTGGAGATTTCAATTTTGATTTTTCAAATCTCCTCACCCCTTACTCCTCGCTCCTCCCCAAATACGAACACCAGTCGCTCCACCCGCCTACATACAGCCGATGTATGGGCTGACCCGCTACCACCTGAGACAGCAAGTTAACGCAGGCGGTAACCCCAGAACCGCAGTAGACAATCACCTCTTCGGCGGCGTTGAGATCGGCCCAGTGAGCGGCGAGTTCAGCCGGCGATCGCATATTTCCCTGCTCATCCGAAACCGCCTGCCAAAAGGCATTCTCCGCCCCTGGAATGCTGCCCGCGACGGGGTCAATGGGTTCGGTTTCGCCCCGGTAGCGTTCGGGCGATCGCGAGTCAATCACCACCACGTTGTCCTGGTCTTTTTGCTGGCGCACGTAGTCAATATCCACCGTCCAGTCGGTGCGAGGCTGAGCCGTGAACTCACCGGTTCCGGGGGCAGGCATGTCGGTTGTCACCGGATACTTTGCCTGCCAGCCACCCCAGCCGCCGTTGAGTACCGCTACCGCGTCGTGGCCGAGATATTTCAGCAGCCACCACAGCCGGGAGGCAAAGGCAAAGCGAGAATCATCGTAGGCGACCACTAAGGTTGGCGGTTCGGAAGAGACGCCGATTTTCTCCAGGGTTGCTATGAATTTGTCCCAGTCTGGCAGGGGGTGACGACCGCCGTGGGCCTGTACCGGGCTCGACATGTCCTGGTTTAGATCCAGATGGTAAGCCCCTGGAATGTGGCCAGAGTCATATTGCTTTCGTCCCAGTTCAGGATCGGCCAGGGAGAACCGGCAGTCCACCACGACCACCTTCGGATCATCAAGGTGATCAGCCAGCCAGTCAGGTTCTACCAGGTTGACCGGAAAGTTCATGGGATCGGAGCATAAAACGTCAAATGAGTCGTACCGTAGCGCTTTTGCCGCACGTTTTCTAGGCCAGGAATTTCGCGGGCCTGCCACAGCTCAGGCTGATGCTCCACCGCTATTTCTCCTTTTGGATCGAGAAGACCGAGACGCACTACGGTTGCTAGCACTCCATCGTACAAATCGCTGCCATAGGGTGGATCGAAGTAGATATAGTCGAAGGTCTGCGATCGCAGTCGTGACAGCTGCCGCCGCACATCCCCCTTAATCACCTGAAACTGCTGCCCTGGCTGAGCCACCTTCTCCCAATTTTGGTGAATCACCCGACAGGCCGCTGGCGCTAATTCAATCCCAGTGGCGATCGCCGCCCCCCGTCCCAAAGCCTCCGCTCCCATCGCCCCACAGCCGGCACAAAGATCCAGCCAGCGGCAGCCCTCAACACCAGGCCAAATATTGAATACCGCCTGCCGCACCTTTGCCGGAGTTGGCCGGGTTTCTTGTCCTGGCAGAGTCTTGAGCTGGCGATTGCCGTAGATGCGGAGGGACATATCACCGCCTCACCAAACTCCGCTCTCTTACCAGATTCACGAAATTATCCAGCATCACCAGTCCCGCAGGAGCGGATTTCTCCGGGTGGTACTGCATGGCCATGATGTTGTCGCGAGCGACGGCGGCGGTGACGGTCTGGCTGCCGTGGGTGACGGTGGCGGCGTTGATGGATGGATCTGCCGGGGCGGCGTAGTAAGAATGAACAAAATACACCCAGTCGCCATTCTCAATCCCTTGCCAGAGGGGCATATCGGGCTGGGTCAGGGTGAGCTGGTTCCAGCCCATGTGGGGAATTGTAATACCCGGTTCGGGGCGAAATTTTTTGATCTGGCCCGAAAATATGCTCAGTCCTTCGGCTTTGCCTTCTTCGCTGCCGTCAAATAGCAGCTGTAGTCCGAGGCAGATCCCCAAAAACGGCTTGCCGCTGGCAATAATGTCTTTAATGGGCTGGATCAGATCCCGCGATCGCAAATGCTCCATCGCCGGATCAAACGCCCCGTCCCCCGGCAGCACCACCGCGTCTGCCCGTTCTAACATCCCAGCATCGTCCGTGATCTCTGGCGTCGCCCCCGAGTTGGCCAGTCCCTTGCAGGCAGAATGCAGGTTGCCCATGTCGTAATCGATCACCGCAATCAGAGTCATCGCCTGCCTCCTGGTGTAGGGTACTCGACTATCGTAACCCCTGAACTAATGCCCCCCATCCTCCTCACTACCTTCAACCCCTGGAAAGCCCACCAGCATTCCAACGCCTCGGACGATCTTATTCACGACATGGCTCAGCGGAAAATGCTACCGGAATCCATCGTGCTGATGCGCCAGATTCCGGTGAGCTTCCATCTGGCCCACGTCCAGGTGATTGCCAAGATGGTGGAGGTGCGGGCATCAGCCGTCGTCTGCTGTGGCATGGCGGAACCCCGCAACCAGCTGGATTTGGAACTATATGGGAAACGGGGCGATCGCCAGATTTCCACCAGCCTCGATCTTGAGCAGCTCAAACAAGGAACCTGTCTGACCCGAATCAGTCATTCCGCTGGCGACTACGTGTGCAACCACCTGTACTTTGAGCTGTTGAGCTTTATCCATCGGCAAACCTGGCCTGCCCATGGGCTATTTATTCACATTCCCCCCATTACGCCCCATAATCGTTCCTGGCTGGTGGCTGATATGGCCTTAATGCTGAACCGTTTAGCCCATGTAGCCCCTCCTGTTCGCAGCCCTTGGCCGCTATCTGCCTAAGCTCTTTGCCATGAAGCCCTACCACCAGATGCCTATTCGTGAGTGCCATGAACCCCTGGTGGCGATACCGCTGGATCGCTTCGCCGTGGTATCGCCCCATCCTTACGAAGAGCTAGGCGCTCCCTATGGGGAGAAATCACCCTATTTTTTGCGGCAGGGGGTCTTAGAATCGCTCATTCAGGCCCAAAAGGGACTACAGGCCCAGCATCCAGGCTGGCGCATCCAAATCTTCGATGCCTACCGCCCCGTTGCTGTCCAGCAGTTCATGGTGGATCATGCGTTTCAAGAATTACTCAGCATTAAAGGGGTAGCCCTGCCCGCTCTCAGCCCCGATGAACGCCAAGCCCTGAGCCAGGAAGTCCACAAGTTTTGGGCTCCGCCGAGCCCAGACCCAGCCACGCCCCCGCCCCACAGCACAGGGGCCGCGATCGATGTCACTCTGGTCGATCAGCACCGCAACCCCGTGGATATGGGTTCGCCGATTGACGAGATTTCCTCCCGCTCCCTGCCCGACTATTTTGCCTCGGACTCCAACCCTGAAGCCCAGCAGTGGCACCGCCATCGCTGCCTGCTCAATTCGGTCATGACCGCTGCCGGGTTCCGCCGTCATCCCTACGAGTGGTGGCACTTTTCCCAGGGCGATCAGCTCTGGGCCTGGTTAGAGAGCATAGATCGAGAGTCTAAAAACCAGCAGCCGATGGGCATTGGCGTAGCCGCCCCGGAGAGGCTAGACCGGCCCAAGAGGGCCATCACCGCTTGCTATGGTCGGGTGCCAGAGGACTGAGGTCCTGGAGAAATTAAGGAAGGCCCAGCCCTGAAGGGCTAGCCTAAGGAATCACGCTTGCTCAGTTCCGGAGTCAGACGAGTCTGTAGGCGGAGACAGTTGCTGCCTTCATTCAAGTCGATTTCGTAGCGAA
>PYEQ01000635.1 GCA_003017785.1 filamentous cyanobacterium CCP5
GTTGAGGCCTAGTCCCTCAAGGGAGGCGATCAGGTGCTCGGCTTTGTCCACGTCGGTTTTGATCCGGCTATCGACGTCGCAGTGGTCGGCGCAGGCTTCGATGGTGTTGGGGGGCATGGTGTTGACGGTGTCGGGGCCGACCAGTTCGTCCACGTACATGACGTCGCTGTATTCGGGATTTTTGGTGCTGGTGCTGGCCCAGAGGAGGCGCTGAACGTTGGCACCTTTTTGGGCGAGGGCCTGCCAGCGATCGCTAGCAATAATCTTTTCGTACTCTTTATAGGCCAGCTTGGCGTTGGCGATCGCCACTTTACCCTTAATCTCGGTGAGTTTTTCCCGGCGGGCCATGTCGGGGATGCCTTCTTTCAACTGCTCGTCCACCCAGTCATCGACTTTGGTGTCGATGCGGCTGAGGAAAAAGCTAGCCACGGAAGCCAGACGGCTGATGTCTTCGCCCCGCTCTACCCGCTTTTCTAAGCCGCGAATGTAGGCCCAGGCAGAATCCACGTAACTTTGGACGGAAAACAGCAGGGTGACGTTGACGTTGATGCCGTCGGCGATCGCCCGCACCAGGCGATCGCTGTGGCCGTAGTCTTCTGTGTAAAACAGGGCCACAAAGGTTTCAGCCTTGGTCTGGGTCTGGCTCCAGGTGCGGTAGCGATCAACCCAGTCGGCGCGGTGGTGCAGCAGCAGCGGCCCGTGGCCCGTGGCAATCAGATCCACCTCAAACTTTTCAATCCGCTTCAGCGCCATCACCACCGAGCGGGCATTCGGCCCCATCAGGCAGTCGTAGTAGGTCTGAAAGTCGGCCTCCAGCAGGTGGGGCATTTCGTCCGTCAGGCAGTCGTCGCAGTAGTGCATGCCAAACACGTCGCAGGTGAACAGGACGCGGGTGCCCGTGTCATAGGTGAAAATCGTGTCGGGCCAGTGGAGATTGGGGGCGGACACAAACTCCAGCCGATGCCCCCGGCCCAAATCCAGTTCGCTGCCGCTCTTGACCATCAGCGACTCAAAGGGCTGATGCACCAGGTTTTGCAAAAACTGAATCGCCACCTTAGAACCGACAACCGTGACCTGCGGTGCCCGCTGCAACACGGCTTTCACCAGTCCGCTGTGGTCGGGTTCGGTGTGGTTGACGATCAGATAGTCCAGGTCTGCCCAATTAATCTGCGCAGCAATCTCGTTGAGATACAGATCGTGGAACTTGCCGTGGGAGGTATCAATCAGGGCCAGTTTGTCGCCCCGCACCAAAAAGGAGTTGTAGGTCGTCCCGTTACGCAGCTCAAACTCAATGTCGAAGCGATCGCGGTCCCAATCCAAACAGCGAATTGCGGTAGTATCGGGAGCAATTTCAGCGGTTTGCAGCGTCAATCGTCCAGTCGGACGGGCCGCTTGGGGAGATTTAACTAAGGCAACCATGAGACTTGTCTCAATGAAACAACATCAACTGTTACGTTTTCATGCCTCTATAGTTGCTCGAACACTATTGAATGTAAAATGTCAATTCTAAAAGCCAATGATAAGCTATCTCTATATTTTCAGTATTTCAGTCAAAGTTTTATAAATATCTATGCTGATATCCCATGGCGGCGTTTGCCCTAGAGAGATCGCCAGGGAATGGTAGCCTGTCATCTGTTAATGAAATGCCAACGCTCTAGGCCTGATGGGTATCGTTGCTGAACCGTTGACGGCTCTAACCGACTACGGCATCGCCCTGGAGTGCCTTATATTTGCCGGGCTGTTGTGGCGACTCAGTCGGGCGGAGTGGCTCTGGGCCAGTGCGTTTGCCAGCGTTAGCTTCGCCGCGGCCTTGGGCGGCACCTACCATGCCCTGGGGGAATGGCTGACCGCAGAACCTCTGGCTGGGCTGTGGCAGGGAACGCTGCTGGCACTGGCGATCGCCAGCTTTTTGACCCTGATGGCAGAAGCGAGACGATTGCCCCGATACTGGCAATGGGGGCTGCTGGTTCTAGCCACCGCCAAACTGATCGGTCTACTCACCGTAGAAATCCAGCCGTTGAGCTTCGCTTTGGGGGTAGGGGACTACCTGCTTTCCCTGGGAATGGCCGGATTGATTCAGTGGCGCAAATACTGGTCGCGAGAAGCTGGTCAGCTCCGGATAGCTCCCTCGACCAGTGGCCCCAAATGGATGCTGTCAGGGGTGCTGATATCTGGCGCTGCCGCCATGGGTTTACTGCTGCCGGATGGGGGGCAACTCAGTCCGCTGGTGCTCTATCACGGGGTTCAGATGGTCGCCCTGTACTGCATTTTTCGCAGCGTGAGGGCGATCGCTCGCTGTCATCCAGGGGATGATTCTGCTGAGAAATAAAAGCTAAGAAATAAAAGCTGAGAAATAAAAAAATACGCCAACCAAATCACCGATAAACCCCCCTTCTTCCAACGGGGTAAGCAACGGTTGATTTCTCCAATCTGACAGATGCTTGCCGATAACCCAGCGGTCTAAGGTCACTGTGTGTTTTTCAAACCACATGCCAAACACTGCGATGGGCAAGACAAAGGAAGGACAACTTGGGTTCCCGGCAGTCTGGGCGCTAGCTGCAGGGGGTATGGTCGGTGGCGGCATCTACACGGCCTTGGGGGTAGTGGTGGCGGTCGCCGTACAGTGGAGCTGGCTGAGCTTTGTGATTGCGGGCATTGTGGCGCTGACCGCTGCCTACAGCTATGCCTTTCTGGCTAACAAGTTTGAGCAAGGGGGCGGCGCCTTTGAGTTTTTGCGCGAAATTCACTGGGAAGGGGTCGCGGGCAGCCTTTCGTGGATGCTGATCATCGGCTACGTACTGACAATGTCGGTCTATGCCTACGCCTTTGGGCACTACGTTGCCTTTGCCCTGGGAGCCGGGCCTTGGGTGACGCGGGGGCTGGCGATCGCCATTATGGCGGTGCTGATTAGCCTCAACCTGATGGGCACAGGCAAAACCAGCTCGGTGGAAATCGTTATCGTGGTCGGTAATTTGATCATTTTGATTGGTCTCGGGGCGATCGGCCTGCTTCAGTGGGATCCGGTGC
>PYEQ01000636.1 GCA_003017785.1 filamentous cyanobacterium CCP5
GTCTGGTGGGGGTAGGGGGCGGCTTTGCCATTGTGCCCGCGTTAGTCTTATTGGCCAAAGTGCCGATGAAACAAGCGGTCGGCACCTCTTTGCTGATTATTATTGCTAACTCGGTTACCGGCTTCCTGGGGTATCTGGGTCATGTAGAGTTGGACTGGCACCTGATGGTATCCTTCATTTTTGCCGCTAGCCTGGGGACTATTCCAGGAGCGTATCTGGCTCGGTTTGTTCCGGCTCAAAAGCTGCAAAAGATCTTCGGTTACTTTCTGCTGGTGGTGGCCGCCTTTGTATTAGTGCAAAATCGTCAGAGCTTTCACGTTTCCCAGTCCTCTGAGGAAAGAACGGTTCAGCCAGCAAGGAGTGCGAGTCAAGCAGGCCATGGTCGTGGCATTTTGGGCCCGCGCCATCTCGGTTGACGCTTTCCTGCCCAGTCCTCTTCTCTCAAGTTGGACACATTTATCGATGACCCTAGCTTCCCCCCGCATTCTCATTGTTGGCGGCGTTGCCGGCGGCGCATCCTGCGCGGCCCGCGCCCGTCGTCTCTCCGAAACCGCTGAAATCATGATGTTTGAACGCGGGCCGTTTGTATCCTTCGCCAACTGTGGCCTGCCCTACTACGTGGGCGATGTGATTACTGATGAGAAAAAGCTCTTGGTAGCCGACGTGGAGTTGTTTCGTCAGCGCTTCAATATTGAGGTGCGGCTTAGGCAAGAGGTCATCGCGATTGATCGCCAGGCCCACACCATCACCATCAAGAACCAGGTCACGGGGGCGAGCTATCAGGAAACCTACAATTCCTTAGTTTTGGCCCCCGGAGCGGCTCCCCTGCGGCCTCCCTTACCCGGCATTGATTTACCCGGCATTTTTGCTCTGCGCACGATCCCCGATAGCCGCCGCATTCGGGAGTGGATTATGGCCCATCAGGTGCAGCGGGCGGTGGTCGTAGGGGGTGGCTTTATCGGGTTAGAGATGGCTGAGAATCTGCTGCGCCGGGGCATTGCCGTTACGCTGATCGAGGCCCAGTCTCAGGTAATGGCCTCCCTGGACCCGGAGATGGCGGTCCCCGTGCATGAACAGTTGCGATCGCAGGGCGTCAACCTCTGTCTGGGGGATAGCGTGGCCAGGTTTGAGCCCAATCCCGCCGGGGGGCTGCAAATCTCGACGGCCTCTGGGCAGACCCACGTCGCCGAACTGGTGATTTTGGGGATCGGGGTAAAGCCCGAAACGACCCTGGCTCAAGCCGCCGGGCTGGAAATTGGCGATCGCGGCGGCATTCGCGTCAACGACCACATGCAAACAAGCGACCCTCAGATTTGGGCCGTGGGGGATGCGGTAGAAGTCCAGGATTTTGTCACGGGGGAATGGACAACCTTGCCGCTGGCTGGGCCCGCCAATCGCCAGGGCCGGATTGCGGCAGATGTGATTTGCGGCCGGGATAGTCATTTCCGGGGTGTGCAGGGGACCTCGGTTTGTGGAGCCTTCGGGCTGGCGATCGCCTCTACCGGAGCCAATGAGAAAACCCTGCAGCGCTTAGGCTGGAACTATGGCAAGGTCTATCTCCACCCCGGCCACCACGTAGGCTATTATCCCGACGCTAAACCAATTGACTTAAAGCTGCTGTTTTCTCAGCCCGATGGACAGATTTTGGGAGCCCAGGCGGTGGGCCAAGCGGGCACAGAAAAGCGGATTGATGTGATTGCCATGGCCCTGCAAAATCGGGCTACGGTCTTTGATTTGGAAGAAGCGGAACTCTGTTATGCGCCTCAATTTGGAGCCGCCAAAGACCCGGTGAATATGGCGGGCATGATTGCGGCCAATGCCTTAAGAGGCGATGCCCCCTTAGCCCACTGGTCGCAACTGGCCGAGTTGCGGGGAGGCTTACTGCTGGATGTGCGTCATGCTGATGAATTTGCCGCTGGCCATGTGACTGGGGCGGTCAATATTCCTTTGTCCGAGCTGCGCGATCGCCTGGATGAACTCAATCCTGATCAAGACATCTGGGTCTATTGCCAGGTGGGGCAGCGGGCTTACTATGCTGTCCGGGCGTTGCGGTTAAATGGGTTTAAAGCTCGAAATCTTAGCGGCGGCTTCAAAACCTACCAGGCGGTGAATGCCTCTAAATTTGAGCACGCTTAATCTTCGAAAATGGCCCACTATGCCCAGAGACCACTCACCGTTACTGAACGGTAGGGTCTACTCGCAAGCCTGAAGGAAGGCAAAATCGTTAGTTTTATCGGGCGATCTCAGCGCTTCGCCTCAGCGTTTTAATGAGCCAGCACACCACGATGCTGGCGTACCCTGCCTAAGAGCGCTGTAAACCCCGCTATCTGAAGGTTGCTGAGCGCCCTCAAGAGGCAGATGAGTGGGATGTGGCCCTATTCTAATTTACTCCTGCTGGATCGGTTTCCTGCACGCGCTTCATCTGCTCTCCGCAACAGATTTCTGAATGATTTGCCCCATCTGCACAGGGACACGGTTTTTCATATACGAGTTGGGCTCCGCACTTTTCACAGAGATAACGCTCACCTGCTTGGCGTGACATACTAATTGCTCCCCTAATTCACGGTATAAGGCCATCTCTATTATGCTATTTCAGCCTTGGTCAGCATTCATGGTGCAGTAATTCATTTAGGGAGTGAGCTGTGCAAGCGGTCTATCACTGTCAGAATCCATCATATTGCCAGTGCAGGTCGTGAGCTTTCGGAGTTCCAGGCGATCTAGTTGAAGCTATGCTCCTGGCTCAGCGGCTAGTGGTGAATCCAGGCTTTTCCACATTGGAGTACTCAGGTAGCGCTCACCGCCACTGGGCTGAATCGCCACAATCAATTGCCCCCAATGCTCAGGCCGCTGCCCCACCTGCAATGCCGCGGACACCGCCGCCCCGGTGGAAATGCCACTGAGCAGCCCTTCTTGCTGGGCTAACTGGCGTCCAACCGTATAGGCTTGCGCTTCTGTGACGGGGATAATTTCATCGACTAAATCCACCCGCAACACATCGGGAATAAAGCCCGCCCCTAGTCCCTGA
>PYEQ01000044.1 GCA_003017785.1 filamentous cyanobacterium CCP5
GCAGCGACGACGGGGCGCTGGCAGAGCATGCCCTCTACGATCACCCGACCAAACGGCTCTGGGGCAGTCGAGGTATGGACCTCCAAATCGCAGGCCGTCATCAGTTCAGGGATGTCGGAGCGAAACCCGAGAAACTTAACCCGATGCTCCAGTCCCAGCCGTTGAACTTGCTGATGCAGCTGTTCCCGGTAGCTTTCTTCCCCAAACAGGGCATCCCCGACGAGCAGCGCCACTACGTTTTCAGGGCAATGGCTGAGGGCTTCGAGTAGGACATGTTGGCCTTTCCAGGGGGAGAGGCGGCTAAAGTGACCAACGATGAAGCAATCATCCCAGGGGAGGGATCGACGAAGGCGGCTGCGGTGATCGGCAGCGACCTCGTAATCGGCGGGAGAAAACCCGTTGTAGACCACGTGAACCCTGTCGGCCCGTCCCCCTGCGGCGATGAAAGCGGTTCGACTGGCCTCGGAGTTGGCAATAATTAATGCCGCTCGATTGGCTAAGGCAACAATGATGCGGCGGTTGATGGGACTAAAGTGCTCGGCTGACACAATGTCGTGGAGATGATAAACCAGAGGCTGATGGTTGAGCAAACTGGCGATCGCTCCCACCACCAGAGCCTTCTGGGTATTCGCGTAGGTTAAATCGGAGTGCTTACCGAGCTGCGTAGCCTTAGCAATCAAGGGAACCAGACGATTTAGACTCTTGAGCCCAGCCATGGCACCGCTCTGTTTGCGCACGGCTAAGCTCGATTCAGCCAGGACCGCAACAGGGATGTTTTTTCCCCGCAGGTAGTCGGGAAAATCCCCGTCAGAAAAGACCCCCACCAGGCAAGTTTGTGAAACGTGCCCGGCGATATCGGCCAAGCACAGTTCAGCGCCCCCTAGCTTGTTGCTTTGATCCAGGAAAAATATTCTCATCACCCAAAAGCAATGCCAACACCCATGTAGAAGATATAGCAATCAGCCAATGCCTTGGCCGATTGCTATACCCCGCGATCGCTATAACCATTGAAGCAGGACAAATCCCATGTATCCGCCCCAGCTTCGATGGTCAGTCAAGGGTCAAATGGATGCAGGACTGGTTTCTGTCAACTGGCCTACATCGGTATAGAGGTTCCCTTGGGGCACGATTTCAAAGCCCTGGCTCCCACTAGACCAGGCTAGGCTGGCCTTAGCCCAGCCTTGGCTTTCGTAATAGTCCATTTTGATCGAGTAGAACTTACCGGCTTCTAAGCTAATACGACCTGAATGGGGCGTTGCTGCCTGATCGTACCAGTGATTAATAATCAGCTGATCATCGATCCACAAGCGAACGCCATCATCGGAGGTGGTTGTAAACAAATAATCCTCCGAATAGTCGGGCTTAATAAAACCATTCCAGTGGACGGTGAAGGCGTCGTTGTCCATGGAAGCAGCGGGGCTACCAGATTGCCAGTCAAAATCAATTGTGGCATCTCGACGGGATAGCACCGGTTGGCCAAACTCCTTGCCATCGTAGTAAGTGGCTTTCAAACCATTACCGACGGTCGGAGTCAGAGTGGCCTGGCTGGTTTCAGCGAGGACAAAGTCCACCTCAGCCGGCAGGGCATCGGCGGCAGCCACCGGAGGGATGGGAGATACCAGCTCGACAATGGCGACCGTGTCACGGATGGTGAGATTTAAATTGCCATCGATGAGTTCTGAGACGGCTTTGTTGACGGACCCATCTGCCTGGAATTGATGGATGGTTGCCATTCCAAAAGAGCGCGGCAGAGTCAACGCCACAGACTGCTCCGGAACATCTATCCGGCTTTGGCCCGAGGGATCCCAGCTAGATTTTCCTAGCCACAGGGCCAAATAGAATCGGCCATCACTTTTTTGCAGTAGGGTGTGCTGAACATCCCTAGTTTCCCCTGTCAAAGAGAAGGACAAGGATTCTGGGGTAAAGCTATCCCCCGGATCTTCGAAGAGATCAATCAGATTCTTCAGGGCATTGAAGCCGGCTTGAGGAGAACCGTCATTATTGAGGAGTCCAAAGTTGGATTCGCGATCATTGGGCTGATTGCGGTAGTTAATCAGCTCATAGAGATAGGTTCTATCGATGCCTGCATTGAAATGGCTCAAAAACAGACGAGGAATATATTTAGCCTCAACGTCCTCAGGGATGCCGGCATGCCCTGGACCCGACCCGATCGCATTGTGCCAACCCGTCTCAGTGACAATGACTGGATCACTACCACTAACCGTCGCGGCCTGGGTTAAGTGCCAGTCAATGCTGCCATAGCCGCCGCTGCCCCATCCGGTGGTTTCAGGATGGCGTCCCCCGTAGTAGTTATGGAGATTGCCATAGTCTGTCCACGCGGACAGATTTCCCAGCTGGTCCTGATTCTCAGCCCAAACAACGGACGGCCCAATGACGGGAATAGCACTGAGTTCTGGGTCGTTATTGATGGTGGAGTACAGCTCTTGCTGGCCACTTTGGGTGGACTGTAGCCAGCCTTGAACCCCTTGGATATCAGGCTCGTTGACGCCTTCAAAAGAAGCGATCGCGCCGTTAGTCCAGTCGTAGATATCATCCAGCAAATTGTAGTTAGTTGGATTGCCCCAAGGCGTATCTAGGGATGAAGTGATCAGGTTGAACTGAATGCCTGCATCGGCGAGTTCACGGAGCCGCTGATAGTAGAAACCATCTTCATTAATACCTGAATAGGTGACCGCTCCGTCCCGAATATGTTTGACCCCTAATTCCAATAGTCTCGGCTTAATGACGCCATCAAACTGGTTGTAAACGGTGTCAGTGTAGTGCAAATGGGTATTGATGCCAATGGTATCTAAAAAACCACTGGCACTTTTGGCCTGGTTGGACAGCATTTTTTATATATGCCTCATACAGCACAGTCGTGTTTCTGGAAGTGGATAAGTCCCTGACTCTTAAGGGGCCATTGGCATCAGACCAGTGGCTTTCAGCGTCGTGCTCCAATTGGCTATATGTAAGATTCCCCGTCAGCTATACGAAAAATTCATCTAGCATCCGTAAAGATCTCAGAAAATGTACTGAATTTAGCCATTTTTTTCAACTGCGAGCCGCGTCTAGAACGCCCCTTGGAGTCGTTAATTCTAAGTAATGGCAATAGGAACCGTATCGAAACCTTCGTGATACGGGCATGATTTCCCATAAAAAGACCCCTGTCAAGGCTGGCAATGGCTCAAAACCCGGTATTTTTACTATGAGTATATTCTTGGTTGGTTGAGTGTCTAATATGGCACCTGCTATCGGCAAGCCAGGGTAGACAAGGAGTCCGCAATCGACTTGGTTTATTCGATGAGGAAGCTGTCTTTAGAGTAAACTTGCAGCGCCACATCCTGGACGACGTCAAAAATTTTTCGCCGCGTTTCCTTCGGGATTGAGCACAATCGCGTCAAAAAAATATCTTTACTACTGCGGGTAAAATCATGAACTCTAGTGGTTCTACTGTCAGTGTTTTTTTGCTCAGTCAAGTGTCGAATGTGGCGTTCAATCCCGGCAGACCAGGGCAGATCTAAATTTTGATAGAGCCGATGGAAAGTAGCCACGGGCTGCTCGCATAGGGCCTCATGGGAAACTACCTGCCAGGAGGAATATCGTTCTGCCTGGGCCAGTAAAACCTTATGGATGATACGCCAATAGGCCGCGATCGCCAGCACTGGATCATCCCACTGCCGCTCCACAAAATCCATGTCATCGGCAAAATAATCCTCAATTAGCTGGGGCTGATCGAGCACCTGGCTAGGGTTCGGCCACCAGTTCACTCGCTGTAGGCTGGTCATCACCGAAACCGGGTGCTTGATCACAATCACGGGTTTCACCTGAAAGTGGTGGTACATGTACTCCGTCAGCAGCAGGCCAATCGGCGCTTTAATCACTGCCGCCCGGTGAAAAGGGTTGAGTTTTGCTACGGCTAAATAGACGGGTCCCCGGCTGCCCAATAGCCGCTTAAGCACCCGCTTGTGAGGGCGATCGTAGGTGGGCACCAGGGTCCTGAGGGCAAAGTCATAGCTAAAGATCCCTTGGACCTGCCGATGGAAGGCGTAGTCCTCCGGTTCCTGCAGGGCCACCCGTCGATAGGGATCCCAGCGGTCTATGCCCGGTAACCCGCACTGGGGGTTGAATGGTTCGTGGATATAGTCAACTGAAAGGGGGCGACTGAGCACCTTGCCGATGAATGTGGTACCGCTGCGGCCAATTCCTGTGACATAGATCCAGTTGTCGATGGTCCGGGTCAGGAATGCCGATTCTCGATGGTTTCCGAGCGCTGTCATCATCTTCAGGAAAAGGGCGTTGGAGTCTCGCTCCGTTATGGTTGTGGATTGAGGGCACTAGTTACTCAGGGCTTTTGGTGCACATCCATGGCGGGCATCTAGCGACCCATCACAGCCGATTCAGGATGTTCAAATAATCCTCACAGACCTTGTCAATGGAGAAGTCGGCACCGCGCTGCTTTGAGCGCTCTGGATTAGTGGGTTGGGCCAGGGTGTCTAAGATGCCCCTGGCCAAGGCGGCGGCATCTTTCACCGGTACCAGGATACCGTAGCTGCCGTAGTCGAGGATTTCGGCCGGTCCGCTTTCACAGTCGGTAGAGACCACCGGGGTGCCTGCGGCCAGGGCTTCGGCGACGACGTTGCCAAACCCCTCATAGATAGAGGAGAGGGCAAAGACATGGGCCCGGGCCATGTAGGCGTAGGGATTGCTGACGAATCCAGGCAGATCAACGTCGTCCGCGATTCCCAACTCCTGGATCATGGCCTGGAGCCGGGGCTTAATGTGGGGTTCCCGTTTGTCGCCAGTGCCTAAAATTACCAGCCGGGCCGGGCGCTGCTGGCGCACCTGGGCGAAGGCTTGGACGAGGGTGGCAAAGTCTTTTTGCTTAACCAATCGACCAACCCCCAAAATCACCGGTGGCTGGTCGGGGGCAAACCACGGATGGTTGACAGGCTGAATGACTTTCTCATAAAAGTTGTAGGTCACCACCGGGTTATGGATCACCTCTATCCCCTGGCTGGCAATGGGGGTATGGCTGGCCAGGTCCGTGGCTACCCCTTGGGAGGCGGCCGCGATCGCATCTGCCCTGCCATACATTTGCCCTACCCCAAACCACTTTAGGCGGGTCATCAGCGGGCCATGGCGATCCTTAAACTGCTGACTCAGGTGGGTCTGCACGACCATCAACACCTGGGTGGGGACCTGGGCCAGATTGCGGGCCAGTACCGCCGATCCCAGAATATCCAGAGTCGAGAGTAGATAGTTGGGGCGAGTGCGCTGCAGGTGCCGCTTCAGAGCCAGGGTTTTGGTCACAAACACCGGGGAGCTAGCCTCCAGATCAACTAGCTCTACCCCGTCGGGAATGTCCTGGAGGAATGCTCCCTCCGCCTGAGCAGCCACGACCGCCACCGCCATGCCCTGTCGAACAAAGCCCTGGGCCAAATTCAGAATCACCTTTTCAGCCCCGCCACCGTCGAGGTTCGGAATAAATAAGTGGATGCTTTTGGTTTTGTTCATGGGACTCAGATCACAGGGGCTTAAATTTTAAGGGTGATGTCGGTACGGGTCGGAGCAGCTGGAGGTGGCCGGTCGGGCGTTACCTGGCCAGGATGCTGGCGATAGTATTTCTGAGCCGCCAGCACCATCCCCAGAAACGTCCAGAGCACCATCCCTGATACGCCGAGCATGACGCTACCGAAGACCAGCTGCACCGTCACCCCCAGGGCGATCGCCCGGGAGGCACTGGCAAACGGATCGAAGCGCACAGCCGTCACCTGAAAAGCACTAAACAGCAGGGTGAATAGCCCCAACAAATAGGGCAGCGTCCCCACCCACCCTAGGGAAAAGAACATCTCCAGAATGGCACTGTCGATATGGTCTGCTGAGCCACCGAGGCCGTTGCCGGTGATCTGAGATAGGGATTCTCCCAGCATCTCCTGGTATTTTTCCGTTCTCTCTTGAAAGCTCACATCGCTACCTCCTGCCGTGAAAGTCTCGAGACGGGCACTAATCACCCCTGAGAAGGGTTCAATGACAGTCAAGGGCAGCGCACAGAGGGCCATGGCAAAAATCACCATAACCATCTTTAACTGCAGGCTGGACTTAAGGGCACTGGTAAAGGTAATCAGAGCAAAGAACCAGCCGATCCAGGCAGAGCGAGTCAGAGATAGCAGAAATGACAAATAGCCGACTGCTGAGGCGCTGTAGGACACCATTCCGGGGCTGTTGAACAGTAAAATCAGCCCGGCCATTACAGTCACAGCAAACGGCCCATTCGAATGCATGGTACTAAACACCCGAATGGCCAGGGGCTCCGGTCGGCCAAAGGTTAGCAGCTCCGTTTGCTCAATCCAATAGCTGTCCCAGGCGGGAGCCACCAGATACTGCCAGATGCCATAGCTGCCCATGACCAACACCCCCCATCGGAAAACCCGAGTGAGGTTGGCTTTGAACTGGGGGTAGCGTCGCCAGTGACTGTAGACATAGCAGCCAAAAATCACCGGTACCACCCAGTCCAAAAATTTCACTACTACCGCCATGATCGGTAGGTTGATGACGCCGATCGCCCCGCCGTATACAACGCTGGCGAAGGCAATGATAAACGGCAGGCTGCCCCGCCGGTGAGCCGTGGGCAGTTCTTTGAACACCGTCAGCCCCGCCACCAGGGTCGCCAGGTACGGAGCCAGCAAAATATAGCTAGGATCCTGCCAGCCGCTCTGGTAGTCCACGAGCCGCCTGACTCCGGCGGAGGTAAACCACAGCCACCAGGTAAAGCCCAGGTAGAGCACAGGCTGGCGAGTATAGAGCACTAGGCTAATCAAAAAGGCCCCGGCGGGATACAGCAGCCGTAGTGGGGCTGACACCTTCACCAGCAGACAGGCCCCACACAGCAGCCCAAAGCCCAAGATCAAGCTCCACTCCAGCGCCGGTTTGAGCGGCAGGAGGGGGAGCGATTTCGGATGGTTAAAGTCGAAGGCCATGGCTAGTTTGGCTGTTTAGCGGCCCAGTCAATTTCATACAGCTTGAGTTCTTTTAAGACAATGTAGTAGCTCCACAAACTCGCAAGGAACAGTCCCGCTTTACCGGCGCGGAACATGCCGTTGCGCAGGTACATCTGCAAAAACTTGGCCGGAGGCTTCAGCAAAAATCTGAGTAAGTTAAATCGCTGGCCCTCTCCGTAAGCCTTCTGGGCGTCCAGGTCGGTATACATGTTGAACCGCTCCGCCAGTTCCCCAACGGTGCGAAACCCGGCGTGCAGCACCGTGCCCGGCAGTTTGACAACGGGCGCATCACCCACGTCTGGGGTTTCGTGAACGAGTACGTCTTTGATGCGAAACCGGGTCTTGTCGTAGAGGCGAATGTGAGATTCGGGACGCTGGGCGAGCCACACCCCCAAAAAATCCCCGATGCGGCTAATGGAAAATGCTTGGGCAGGCAGGGTTGGCTGGCGTTTCCAATCGTTGAGGGCGGCGGCGAGCTGGTCATCCACCCATTCATCGGCATCTAAGAAAAATACCCAGTCATGGGCCGCCTGATCGGCACCATAGTTGCGCTGCTTGGCATAGCCCGGCCAGGGATTGTGGTGCACTACAGCCCCCAGTTCTGCAGCGATCGCCGGGGTGTCATCCTGGCTGCCCCCGTCCACCACCAGGATTTCGTCGGCGAAGTGCTGGCAGGAGCGAACTGCCTGGGCAATACAGTCGGCCTCATCCTGGGCAATGATAATGGCTGAAAGAGCATGATGCGGCTGGTTTTCCATCATCAATTCTGATGCCATAGTAATGGGCTTTGCGGTTGGAACTATCAAATACTCTTTCCACCAAGAAGTCGATATCGTAAGGAAATGGCTAACTCAATCGGGAACTTGAGCAATGGTTGACGAATGGCTACGAGTTTTAGAAGTAGGTGAAGGCAATTACCATGGACCAATAGCCGTTGATTATAGCCAATAGCTTGAAAGAGTAAATCACTGGCTCGACCGTAGGCGTCCGAGGAAAAAGCCCGCCAAGCAGCATGAAGATGAGCCCTAGCATAAGAGCGACTTTTGAGATGACTATACTGCTCTGGAGGCGATTCGAAGGCTTTATCAATGATTTGGCAGAAACACTGAAGTTGGCCCTCGTAGTTCTTAGACTTATTGGAGGGATGGATGCGGTAGTAAGTGAGGGGCTCAGCAATGACAGAAAAAGCATATTTGCGCGCAATACGAATCCACATATCCCAGTCTTCAGAATATTTTAGGCTCTGGTCAAAATACCCTAGCTCTTCAAAGCACCGTCGTCTCACCATAGCAGTGCTGCCACATTTGAGAGGGTTATAGACAACGACTTGATCCCAGATATAGCCTTCGCCATCAGTGCGTATCGTGCGATCGCTTAAGCTGCCATCAGGATTAGCTAGCGTAACCCAGGTATGCACTAAGCCGACTTCGGGGTTCATATCGAGCCATTCAACCTGCTTAGCTAATTTAGTTGTCTCCCAAAAATCATCAGCATCAAGAAAGGCTACATAACTGCCTCGAGCATTTTTAATGCCAGTGTTGCGGGCAGCTCCAGCTCCCTGATTGCGTTGGGAGATAATATGAACGCGAGAATCAACTATTTGAGCAACCAACTCGACAGGATTGTCTGAGCTGCCGTCGTCAACGATAAGCACTTCATAATCAGTAAAAGTTTGCTGGAGAATGCTATCTACGGTTTGAGGTAAGTAGGCTGTGGCATTGTAAGCAGGAATGACAACTGATACTTTTGGCATATCTTAAGTTATCTAGACTAAGATTGACTTGTCTTTTTGTTCTCAGCATCTCTTCAAAAGAGGCTCGCATCTTCTCGATCCTGAGGGTAATTCGTCACGGCATTGAACAGCAAAGATGTTGAAGCCATTTTCTCAAGAATATCAACATCACTTGTATTTAGGTGCAGGGTAATATCTTCGTGATCTGACACAATTAGCTCATGGAGAAAGTTTTCAACAGACATATGAGTTTCAAAGTAATCGAGCACGTTTTGGCGGAGCTCAGCTATTTGAGGGCGCGGCATATTTAGAATAAACTCAACTCTATCAATCAAGTCTGCCTCGCTCTCGAACCGAATACAATTATGAAGATCCTTTAGGGAAGGGCAGAACCAGTCAGGGTAATTGATCAGCGGTATTGTGCCAACAGACATGGCTTCGACTGCATTATGGCAAAGGGGCATATATGCGCCCGGAGCACACAGAAAAAAGTCGCTTTTAGCTAAGGTCTCAAGCCAATAATCTTGTGGTGTATGGCATTTCTTGCTGTTAATAGCTAAACATTTATTCGTATATTCTCCTGCGAAAACGCGATTTTTCTGGGCCTCGTCTTCAATCAAGATAAAATCGCTGTTTAGCTCAGACATCAAAGCTTGAACAATGTTGCTTCTAGGAACTATCTGAAATCGAGCAAGCAGGCCGAATTCATTAGCTTCCGAATACAGCTTCGGGTCTAAGTTTCCAGCGAATAAAATCTTAAGACTTTTCGACATTGCCCTGAAACTCGAAAGTTTCTGATGTTTTTCTCGCCTGTAAATTCCGGGATGCATTGGAAAAGGCATCACCCAATTCTGCCCATTCGGGAATTCTATTTGTTTGGCAATATCATAATTCAAGTAAATTCTTTTCTTCCAGTCTTTCCTCCCAATTTCAGAGTCAGGAGAGTCGTATATCAAAATTTTATCCTGGCAATATTGAGGAATTTTCTGAAAAAAACTAACATCGTTAAGACCACATATCCATCGACCATATCTCCCCATCCTTTTATAATCCAGCAAACTAATTTTCCGCAGAAAACTGATTTCCTGATCTACTGATGTCAAGCACTTTAGAAAGACATAAAGATGTCTACCGTAACTACTAAAAAGCGTATCTTGCGAAATATCGATATAAATTTTAGGATTTCTGTATTTACCTGAAGAGAAGTACCTTAAAGCGTATTCTTTAACGTATCCTGGTATTAGTTGGAAAAGCGCAAATATTTTGTTGAGCATTATTTTTAGGCTCTTAGGAGAGAAAAGTTGCTGATTTCTAGACAACAGGCCAAGCTTCTACTGTCGAGACGGCTTTCCACCTAACTGAAGGCGAACTAATTCGGCTAGCTCCAGGTAATGGAGGATAAAAACTATAGAGAATATCATTACTTTATTGCTAAAAGTACTTAACTTCTGATTTAGGAATGATTTTCGAATGGCTGAGCGAATAGGAGGTCTGAGCTTAGTCAAGAAGTGCTCGTTAAGATGAAGTCGGGACGCAGAATCCTTGTGTTGATTGAGTTGTCTAAGAGCATAACCTCCCCCAACTCGCCTAACAATCTTTTTGTGCATTTCCTTTAATGAAGACCGTGCGGGATGCGCGACAACGCTATCAGGTGCATAGGAAATCTCGTAGTTTTGAGCTGCAACACGTCTCCCCCACTCAAAGTCTCCACCTGATTTGAGTTCTGCATTAAAGAGCCCCGCTTTGGTGAAGACTGCTGGGGTGGTAAATAAGTTGGCTGTTGCTCCCCATCCCTGCTTAACGTATTCTTCTTGTTGTAGAAGTTCTATGCTGTCGTAGAGTTCTACTGCATTAGGGCAATTAGAGTCTTTGAAAAAGAACTCAATTTTCCCAGCGACAATGCCGCAATTAGGAATGTTCAAAAACTGCCGGACACCGTTTTCAAGCCAGCCTGAAGATGGGATACAGTCTGAATCGGTGAAGGCGAGAATCTGGCCTTCGGCAGCAGCAATTCCTCTATTGCGGGCTGCATAGGATCCTGGTTGACTTTCATGGATTAAAACGACTTGCGGAAACGCTTCTGCAACACTCTTGATATCCTCAGTTGATGCGTTATCAACCACAAGAATCTCAAATTGGTTATCAGGATAAGATTGCTTTGCTAATGCTTCTAAACAGAGCTTTAGACGCTCTGCATCGTTGTATACAGGTATAATAACTGATGCAAAATAATTGTAGGTTTGTTCCATCGTTCTAATTTTTAAGTGTTTAAGGCATGATAAACGAGCCTAAACAGACTTCCATAGAAAGCAAGTTTTGCCTAATTACTAAGCGAGGATTTCTTCATAATCTTAATCAGCTGTTGCTCAAATACGCAAGCTAACCTACCTAAAGCTAAAGCGATGTTGCAACTCCAAGCGACCATTAAAACTCCGAGCAAGCTTGCGCTGACTTTATCTCTCTGCTTTTCATCTACACTCGCTAACAGACGCTTTGGTTTAGGAGGCGGCAAACAATAAATTGTTCCAAGCGCTGTTTGCCTAAGGGATTGTCCTTGCTGAAGCCAAATCATCGGTTGGCCTTTACCAACTCGAAACTGCTTTTTGAGTAGCTCTTTCCAATTTCGTGCGGGGTGATAGACTACAGCATCAGCAGCAAAGACTAGCTTAAAACCTGATTCAGTAGCTTTTTTTGTCCATCTCAAATCGCCACCTGACTTAACATCTTGGGGAAATATCCCGATTGCCTCAAAGACATACCGATGAGTAAATAAATTGGCGGTTGTTGAGAGCTGCCTTTCTTCAATGTTACGCTTTGCCTGCATATTGGTGACGGAGTCATAGATTTCGGCGGGTGATTTATAAGGTGAAAGCTGAAACTCAACTTGACCACCTGCTAAATCAGCTGACCGTTTCTTTAACTCGTTTACTCCGTATTCTATCCACTGAGGAATGGGTAAGCAGTCTGAGTCGATGAACACAATAATTTCGCCCTTGGCAAAGGTTAAGCCTTTATTACGAGCGGCGTATGAACCCGGTTGAGATTCAAAAAGCAGCTTGACTTGTCGATAATCTGATACGACGCCTTCTATATCTTGAGAGGAGCTATTGTCAACGATAATAATCTCGAAAGACTCAGCTGGGTAAGTCTGCTTAGATAGGCCATCTAAACAAATTCGGAGATAGTCTTTGTTATTAAAGACTGGAATGATAACTGAAACGAAATGAGTTGCCATAAAGATGCTTGGGGTAAATTAACTAAACAAAAGCTAAAGATTCGGCAATCGGCCTCTCGTTGTAGGACTTTATCGGTCATTCAGACAATGTTGATAAACATCAAGAGTCATTTCTGCAACTTTGTCCCAGCTATACTCTTTTGCAATCGCTAAATTAGCCTGTCCCATTGCTTCGCAATCATGTCGCTGATCCAGAGCTCTACTCATGGCTTGCAATAAGCCATCATCGTTGTTTGGGTCGTACAAAAAGGCTATGTCATCGTTAAGGGTTTCTTGAATACACCCAACCCGAGGGGCTATGCACGTACGCCCAAATGACATGCTCAGGACTAAAGCTCCCGAAGTTAAGAAGTTGCGATAGGGAAGGACTACAGCATTGGCGGCGTTCATATACACCTGGATTTTTTCGTCTGGAACGAACCCCGGATGGAACTGAATGCGCGAATTGTTTTCAGCTTCTTCCCCAATCTGCTGGGTTAGCGCATCATCTTTTGAACTTCCAGCAATGAGTAGGTAAGCATCCTCACAGTTTAGCTCTTTAAACGCTTGAACCAACTCAAGAATTCCTTTATAAGGTCTGATTAGGCCAAAAAACAAAAAGACGAATGCAGACTGGGGTAAATTGAGGCGTCTGCGAGCCGCTTCCTGATTGAGCGTGTTTTCGTAAGATGACAGGTAGTTACCATGAGGAATAACAAAAACTTTTTCTTGATTAATCTGGATAAAGTGCTCTGAAATTTCTCGCTTTGCAGCTTCTGAGTGAGCAATGATTGCATCAGCAAGCGTGGCAACAGCCTCATTGCAAATTCTATCTGCTAAGGGAAATACGCTTTCGTGGTCTTTGATATTGTGAGCGGTCCAAACTATCTTAACCTTAGAGATCTTTAAAACGATTAGGCCACAAATAAATTTAATTACTCGTAAAATAGATTTCGGTTTATTATAAGCATGAGAATATTTGTGTAGCCAGTGAAGATGGACTAGGTTTACTTTTTTGGTCTCTATACCTACAGGCAAAAAAACCACATTGAACGAAATTCCACCAGCCAAGACATCTAATTCATGCAGAGCTTTTAAAAGTTTAACTTGATACGGATTGGCATCTGTAAAATATGGAGCAAAACTAATTCTAATTTGATTCATTTAAGCTACTCTGTTGCTTTTAAAGCAATTATATTTTGATCCTTGCTATAGAAAATCAGGTAAACCAATATATTACAATCGATATTCTGAAAAGCTCAACAAACAAACATTAAAGCTCGAAAATAGCCTTTTAACCACCTTCACAGATACGCTTCTATTAAGTAAGTAAATCGATCAAACAAATATCTTTAAGACTTTCAGCTAAGATATATAATCTTGGGAGGTAACCTCAACTAAATTCAGAGCACGCATGAATAAACTAGAGATCGCAAAACCCGTAAATTCTTTTACGAATAACCTAATTTCTGAAGTAGATCTCCAGCCTCTTTTTCAATCTCACAAAGTTGAGCTGCAGTCAATTCATGTTGCCACTGTCCAATCAAATTTGGGTTCGCTGTATTTGCTGCTTCTAGAAATAAAGTTTGCGATTTAGGTGAAGAAATCTCTAAAAAGTCTAATACTTTTTTTGCAGTATCTTGTTGATGAGTGAGCAAAGTTTCATAGCGTATTTCAATGAACTGATTTTGAGAAACTCTCGATAAGGAATTTATAGCTTCCTCAGTAAAGCGTCGCCAAGACCAAATGCAACGATGAATATCGCTTGTTGCTTCGAATTCGCGAATTCGATCAGCTTCCACCCAAAATTGAGCATACGGACCATACAAATATCCGCCCGGTTCTCTCTTATTACTATTAGCTTCTGACTTCTTAAACCAAGGCTTTTTGCTATGCGATAAAGCTACATCCCTTCCATCTCGAACTATATGTAAAAACTTTGCATCGGGAAATGTATCTATAAGGAAATCGATCAAAAAACAGTTTCTAGGGGTTTTTTCTGCAAATCTTAGGTCGGCATCAAAGTGAATTCTCATCAGCCAAGAATATACTATTCGGTAAAATTGAGCAGACTTTTTTTGCGTCCAACGCTTTTCATAGACATATCTTGCAGCTGCTTTTGAGATGACAGGTTCAAAATGGTAGGAGATTTCAGGTATAACAGCTAAACATTCTCCCAAAAATGTAGTACCTGATCTTGGCGCTCCAACTATAAAAATTGGTTCCTTTAGGTTTGGAAAAATTTGACGGATAATTCGGTTAATGCTGATTTCACGTTGGTTTTGAGTGTAATAACGTCGACTGGATTTGATCGTACGTTTAATCCAAGGATACAGGTTTGAGTACTTAATTGGAGTTACAACAGATTTCTGAGCTTGTGAATCAAGCATATACAATTTCGACTTCATTCTCATTTCCTCACAAAACTTCGATTACTGCAAAACATCACTTTGATAAATATGTGGACGAGGGCAAATAAACTGAGGCAAAAGCGACTGGAAATCTCATTCTATCTTTAAACTGTCATGCAGCTAAACTGAGTGACCAAACCTCTTGATACAAGTGGTCTAGAGATCGAA
>PYEQ01000637.1 GCA_003017785.1 filamentous cyanobacterium CCP5
AGATGTGTATAAGAGACAGGGTTAGGACACTTTAAGCGGTTGAGAACGTTCAAACATTTGAACGTCAAGTTTGAGAATTGTCTTAACCAACCTGTTGACTGCTATATAAAACGAACGAGCGAAGACCGATCCGTTTCTTTATGGGCTGCCTGAGTCACAAGCAATCTAAAGCCGGGCCGAATCGAGAGCTTTAGCTTCTCCAGCGACCCATGAACTTGGACGGGGTTTAGAATAAAATCGTCGCCAAATTTCCTGACGAAAAGGCTGCCTGGTGAATCTACTTTGCCAAACCTGAAGCGCCCTGGGGGCGGGGAAAGATTGCTAATACTGCTCCTTCGCGATGAAGACACCCCAAGTAAAACGCTCAGGCGTTGACCTACTAGAGCATCTCTTTGTTAACGGGGGAGAAACCGGCGCCTGCATTCATGGGTTTGACTGGTCAACGACTCCCCTGGGGCCAATGGAAACCTGGTCCCAGAGTCTCAAGATTGCGCTGCAAATCCTGCTGTCTTCGCGGTTTCCCATGCAGATTTTGTGGGGGCCAGAATACATTCAGTTTTATAACGATGCCTACATCGCGATCGCCGGAGACAAACATCCCGCCGGGCTGGGGCAGCGGGGAGAGGACTGCTGGCGCGAGGTGTGGGACTTCTCCAGGCCGCTGCTGGACAACGTAATGGCCACCGGCAACGCCACCTGGTCCGAAGACCAGCGACTGGTCCTCCATCGCAACGACTATCCAGAAGAATGCTATTTCACTTTTTCGTATAGCCCGGTGTGGGAGGAATCAGGCACCGTGGGAGGCATTTTTATTGCCGTTCACGAAACCACCCAGCGGATCTTGAGCGAACGGCGCGATCGTCAGCTGCGGATCGAAACCCAGGCGGCGAAAGAAGAGGCTGAGCGCGCTAACCAGCTGAAAGATCAGTTTTTAGCCGTGCTCTCCCATGAGCTCCGGTCTCCTTTGAACCCAATTTTAGGCTGGGCCAATTTGCTGCGATCGCGAGACTTTAATCGAGAGGTGGCCCAGCGGGCTCTAGAGACCATCGAGCGCAATGCTAAACTGCAGGCCCAGATGATTGATGATCTGCTCGATATTTCTCGCATCTTAAAAAATAAGCTAGAGCTTTCCCTAGGGCCAGTGCAGCTGGCCCCGATTATAGAAAATGCCCTGGAGACGGTACGGACCCAGGCTGAGGACAAGGCGCTCACCCTCCAAACCCACATAGAAGAAACCGAACGGCAGATGCTGGGAGATGGGGGTCGACTGCAGCAGGTGATTTGGAACCTGCTGTCTAATGCCGTTAAGTTCACCCCCAGGGGTGGCCAAGTCACCCTCGATGTCAGCTATGAACCAGCCTGGGCGATCGTTCAGGTGGCAGACACGGGCAAAGGCATCGCCGTTGACTTTTTGCCCAACGTCTTTGATCACTTTCGCCAAGCCGACAGTCTGACGACTCAAACCTTTGGTGGCCTCGGATTGGGACTAGCGATTGCCAAGCAAATTGTGGATATGCACGGTGGCACGATTCAGGCGGACAGCCCTGGGGAAGGTCAGGGGGCCACGTTTACCGTCAGGCTGCCCCTCGCTGGCGAGGGGCAGCCTGCCCCCCACGGCCTAGGGACGCCCCTGAGCGATACCGCCCTTGAGCCTATCCACGTGCTGGTGGTCGAGGATGATCCGGATAATCAGGAGCTGCTTGTCTGTACCCTGGAGGCCTATGGGGCCAGGGTGACGGCGGTGGCATCAGCCACTGCGGCCATGACTGCCCTCGCAGAGCACACCCCGGATATTTTGATTGGGGATATCGGCATGGCCGATGTCGATGGTTTAGAGCTGATTCGCACTATCCGCGGCGGGGCTCAAACTAGTCAGATACCTGCCATTGCCCTAACGGCCTATGTCAGTGAGGCAGATATCCAGCGGGCGATCGCAGCGGGATACCAGGCCCACCTGGCCAAGCCCGTGGAGCCCAGCAAACTGGTCAGCGCTATCCTGCAGGTGTGGACCCCCTTAGACTAATTATCCAGGGCAACCTGCAGGGCCGTCAGCAGCGCTTCAGCGGTGAAGGGTTTGGGTAAAAATCTGCTGATCCCTTCCGCCAGGGCTGCGGTGATTTTGTCGCTCTTGCGCAGGCCGCTGATGGCAATAATCTTCAGATCAGGGTTCATTTTTCGCAGGGTTCTAATCGCCATCACCCCGTCCATGGTCGGCATCATCATGTCTAACAGCACAGCTCGCACCTGGTCCTGGTGCTGGCCGTAGCAGGCGATCGCGTCGATGCCATCGGCGGCGGTCATCACCCGGTAGTTGTAGTTCTCCAGGGTTTTCTGGGTAATGCTGCGAATGGAATCCTCATCGTCGACGACCAAAATCAGTTCTCCCTGGCCCTGGGGCAGCTGAAGACTATCAGGATTGGCTGTTTCCGATGCCTGATCCGCCGGGATAAACACGTTCACCTGGGTGCCCTGGCCGGGTTCGCTGTAGATATCTAAAAAGCCATCATGCTTTTTGACCAGGCTCATGGCCGTTGGCAGCCCTAGCCCAGTGCCCTGGTTGGCGTCTTTAGTGGTAAAAAACGGCTCAAAAATTCGCTCTCGAATATCCGGGGCAATCCCCACCCCCGTATCGGTGACGGTGATGGCCACATAGCCCCCGACGCTAGCCTCCAAGTTCATGCGGGCATAGTTTTCATCGATTTCAAAATTGCCGGCTTTGATTTGAATCTGGCCTCCCGCCGGCATGGCGTCTCGGGCGTTGACGCAGAGATTCATCAAAATCTGAAACATCTGGGTAGCGTCGCCGTAGATGGTCCAGAGATTGGGGGCGATGTCCAGCTGCAGCTCGATTTCCTTAGGGAATGTTTCGCGAATGATCCGCTGAATTTCGATGATCACATGGCGAATTTGCAGGGTGGCCCGCTTGCCCTCCGCCCCGCTGGCAAAGGCCAGCACCTGCTTGACC
>PYEQ01000638.1 GCA_003017785.1 filamentous cyanobacterium CCP5
GCATTACCCCGGCAAACAGCAGCATCTGGAAGCCCTCAGCCACGAAAGGCAGATTGGCCAGTTTGGCTCCTGCGAAGGTGCCCGCCAGGCTGGCCACCCCGAACATGCCAGCGGTGTTCAACTGCACGTTGCCCGATCGCCAGTGGGGAATCAGCCCCAGCAGGCTGACGGTGCCGACAATCACCAGGGTCATGGCGATCGCGCTGTTGGGGGGCACCCCCATGACATACACCAGCACCGGCAGCGCCAAGACCGATCCACCGCCGCCCATCAGCTCCAGGCTGAGGCCAATGCCCTCCGCCAGCAGCAGGCCAATGACCCAGGGCATTAGCCCAAACTCCGCTGGTTGTAGGGCAGCTTAGCCAGCAGCATCCCTAACATGCAGGTATCAGTTGCCCCGGCAAACACCAACCCCGATCCCACAAAGCCGCTCAGCAGCAGCCACCAGGGAGACACCAGCGCCCCCAGAACGGTGCCAGTCACGACCAGAGAACCCGCAACAATCTGCACCTGCCGCATCAGGCTGATGGGGGCGTTGGGGTTGACCATGGTGGGATAGCCTGCCTGCTGCCAGGCCCCCATGCCGTTGGCTAAGTGAGCCACAGAGTCGTATCCGGCATCCAGCAGCTTTTGGGCAGCGATCTCCGAGCGATTGCCCGTGCGACAGTACAAAACGAGTTGGGTATCCCCTGTCTGGGGAATCTGGCGTCGATCGAACTTGGACAGGGGCACCAGGATCGCACCAGGGATATGTTCTCCCGCAAATTCTCCCGGTTCGCGCACGTCAATCAGGGTGATAGAACCGTTGTCTAAGCCCTGCTTCAGGGCATCAGCCGTTAGGGTTTGCAGCGAGTTGAGTTGGGATGTGGACACAGTAAATTCTCCAAGTTACGAGTTAGGTGATCGATATGGATTTGGGGGACAGCACTACCTACAGATGCTGGCTGAGCGGAGCTGCTTCGTAAAGCGACATGAAAGGCCAGCGTCTCCCAGGGAGAAAGCTAACCCGTTCCCCAGCCCCTGTGGGGCAGCAAGCCAGCGGCTCCGCTCAGGGAACACGTCCGCAGCCATAGTTCAGAGTTGATATGGCATTGCGGATTAACACCGGCAGTTAAGCCACCGGCATCCGGCCACACCGTTCATTGGCAGGCACCGCTTCCATGATCTTTTTGGGACTGGGCAGATCCAGCGACCCCATGAACTGCATGAACTCTTCCCGACTGCGGCCAGTGAAGCGGGGATTCCAGCGTTTTTCCTCGCCGATCGTCGAAACCGTCAGCCCCCGGTAGTCGTGGCCGGGATACACCAGGGTGCTCTCAGGGAGGGTAAACAGCCGCTGGGTGACGACGTCGTAGAGAGTGCCTGCATCCCCACTTTGGAAATCGGTGCGCCCGCAGCCACGAATAAACAGCGCGTCCCCGGTGAGCAGATGGGTGCCGTTGACGAGGTAGGCCATGTGGCTATCCGTATGGCCGGGGGTGGCGATCGCCTCTATTTTGATGCTGCCCACTGCCAGCACCTCCCCGTGTTGGATAAATCGGTTGGCGCAGGCCACATGGGCGTTGTCTGGCACCACGCCATCGCAGCCGGTGACCTCCCGCAGCCGTCCTGCCCCGGTAACGTGGTCGGCATGGACGTGGGTTTCTAGGCAGTAGGTGAGGGTCAAGCCTAGCTCGGTGAGTAGCTGGCGATCGCGATCTACCTGCTCCAGCACCGAGTCCACCAGCACCGCTTGGGCGGTTTCTGGATCGGCAATTAAGTAAGTGTAGGTACTGGTTTCTGGATCAAATAGCTGACGAAATAGCATAGCGACTTACCTTTCTGAAGGTAGAGACAAAAGGCGATGGACGGAGAGGGAAGGCTCTCCTGTCTCTACTATATCACTATATGGTAATACTTGTAGGTGAGTTAAAATGTTTGAGAGTAAACGTTGTTCCAATCCGATGACTCTACCGCCCTCTGCTCTGGCCCCGATCGCCGACTATTTCAAAGTGCTTTCCGAAACCAGCCGCCTCCAGGTGCTGTGTACCCTCAAAGACGGTTCTAAAAACGTGACTGAAATCATGGAAGCAACCGGCCTGGGGCAGGCCAACGTGTCAAAGCACCTGAAGATCTTGGCCCAGGCCGGCATTGTCTCCCGCACCCCCCAGGGGGTCAGCGCCTACTACGAAATTATCGAACCGCTGATTTTTGAGCTGTGTGAACTGGTGGGCGATCGCCTCTCTAAGCGCTTAGCAGATCAGTCCCAGCAGCTGAAGCAGTTAGAAGCTCTACGGCAGGGCTAACCCGCTAGGGTGCATTTTCACTCCACAGCAGCCGATTTTTCGGCAGAGCTTGGTTGCATCAATCTGGCCTTGTCGCAGAGACGTGGCCCAGTCTCGTCCCTGCGACTTGATTGTTCAGCCGGTGGATTAAGCCATGCCTCGATTCAGGGCGCTGAGTACCGCCAGTAGGGAGGCCGTTACGATGCTGCTGTGGATGCCCACCCCGTGGAGGGTGCCCTCCAACCAGTCGGCGGCAATTTCGATCAGGGCGATCGCATCGGCATCGCTACCGTGGCCGATCGCCCGCTCCTCATAGCTGTGCACGCGAATCTGCAGATCGAGCGCATCCACAAACGCATCGATGGGGCCGTTGCCGTGGCCTGCACGGGTCAGCACGCGATCGCGACATTCCAAGGTTGTGGAAATGGTGGCTGGGCTTTCGTCATCGCGCCAGTGATGGGTCACATACTTAAAGGGGGTATTCGCCCGCAGATACTCCTGCTCAAACAAGTCCCACAGCATCGGCGCGGTCATCTCCTTGCCCGTGGCATCCATCGTTCGCTGCACCACCTGGCTAAACTCAATCTGCAAACGGCGGGGCAGGCTGAGGTTGTAGTCGCGCTCCAGCAAAAAGGCAATGCCGCCCTTTCCCGACTGGCTGTTGACCCGCACCACTGACTCGTAGGAGCGGCCCAAATCCGCCGGATCCAGCGGCAGGTAGGGCATATCCCACAGG
>PYEQ01000639.1 GCA_003017785.1 filamentous cyanobacterium CCP5
AATTCCGAGTAGGGGCCTGATGGATCAGGCCCCTATTGCTTTGGCCGGGTAGGCTAGGAGATTTCCCGTGGCTCGGCTGGAGGGAGTCCCCCTACTCCTGGATTTCCAGTTCGTAGATGTTCCAGAGGGAACCGCCAATAGCCGTATATTCAATCCCCTGAATTTTGTCTCGCACCGCTCCCATGGACAGGGTATTCACTAGATAAATGAAGGGCAAATACTCCTGGGTAATCCGTTGGGTCTCAACATAAAGCTCCCGGCGTTTGGTCTCATCTAGCTCCTGGGCGGCTTTCACATACAGGTCGGCAATCTCTTCTTCCCAGTGTGCCGACTGCCAGCCTTCCAGGGATTCCTGGCCGGCCACGGCTTGCTGATTAAAGGCATGAAGGGCACCGTCTAGCAGCCAGACATTAGCTCCGCCGTTGGGCTCTAGTCCGCCGGTGAGACCCAGCACCAGGGCTTCCCAGTCGAGGCTGTCAGTCAGCTTGTCGACCAGCACGTTAAAGGCCAAGGGTTGAAAGTCTACCTGAATGCCAATTTTGCTCAGGTCGCGCTTAATCTGGGCCCCAATTCCCTCGCGGATGGTGTTGCCCGAATTAGTCACCAGGGTGAACCGGACCCGGTTGCCTTCTCCGTCTAGCAGCTGATTGTCGCCGCTGTACTGAAATCCTGCTGACAGCAGCAGTTCCCGAGCCTTTTCTAGATCATAGGGATAAGTGGGAATGCCTTCTTCCGGCGGCGCATAGTAGGGATTGGGAACAGAAATCGGAGAGGTTTGAGGTTCGCCAATGCCCCGAAAAATATTGTTGATCATCGCCTGGCGATCGATCGCGTAGGAGACCGCCTGCCGAAACTCCACGCTGTTAAACCAGGCCGATCGCACCGGATCCACCAGGGGATTGCCGTTACGGCTGGCCCGATTCAGATTAAAAGCCATGAAGTTGGTCCCCGTAGCTGGACCGCCGTTATAGATAGTGAAATTTCCCCGGTTCTCCTCTTCTTTGAGCAAGGAGAAATAGTTGGGAGACACCCCCATCAGATCGAGGCCGCCGGAGCGAAACTGCAGCAGCTGGTTATCGAGGGATTCGACCACCTGCCAGACCACCTCCTGAATGTAGGGCTGGGGCTGCCCCTGATCCCCCTGGCGCCAGTAGTGGGGGTTGCGCTCAAACACGACTCGCTCGGCAGGAACGTATTGCTTAATCCGATAGGGGCCGTTACACACCAGCTGATCCGGAGGGGTATCGGTGCCCCAGGCGGAGACAAATTGAGGGGTGCCATCTTCTCCCTTAGCCTCCACCAAAGGACGCAGCACATGCTCGGGCAAAATCTCTAAGCTGGTGGTGCGCAGAAAAGGGGCAAAGGGTTCTGGCAGGCTAAACTGCACCTGCCGTTCGTCGATCTTAGCCACCTGGGGCAGCAGCCCTTCGCGACCAATGCGAAACCCGTCGCGGCTGTTGTTGGGAATATCCGGGTTAAAGATTACATCCCGATAGGTAAACACCACGTCGTCTGCGGTCAGGGGCTCCCCATCGGACCAGCGCAGGGCGTCTTTGAGGATAAACGTTACTGTCTTGCCGTCCTCCGCGATATCCCAGGATTCCGCCAGGGCTGGTTCAACATCGCCAGTGACGCCGTCGGTGCCGGTGAGGCCTTCAAAGGTCAGCCCGAAAACGTTGGGCGATTCCTGACTGAGTACCGGGTTGAATGTCTTGGGATCGCTGAGGGTACCGGTCACCAGGCGGCTTGCCTGGACATCAGCCTTGGCAAACTGCTGGAGGCTGCAGCTACTCTGGACGATAACGATGACCGCCACCAGCGCCATCGTATACACCTGTTGAAACCACCGCCGCACCGGCCGCTTGGCCAGGATTTGATTGGGAACGATCGCCATTGCTACCAGAATATTGCTGTTAGGGTGTCCAGCCGGACTGGTCCGACTGCTTGCCTCCCACTATAGCGGCGGCTAGGCTACGATAGCCGACCCTAACAGGGGATAAACAGGGGCTCGGAAGTGGCCAGGAAAATCCAGCCATCGCTCCTTAAATATCCCAGTTCAGCCCGGTAGGTGCGATCGCAGGCCGGGGGGGTGAGATACCAGTCCTGGGCCAGCTCGTAACAGTGCTGCTCCTGCAACAGTTGACCAGGGTCAGCGCTTTCGGTGACATCGTAAAGCCGCAGGGCCAGCTGTTCTCCCCCTCCCTGGCGGGCCCGGTCGCGATCGGAGTCGCTGAGAGTCCATACCGCGTAGATGCGATCGCCCGATTGGGAAATCGTCAGAATGGAAACCGGGGGCGTAGTCAGCGGATTGGTTGAGGCAGACTCGGCATCCGCCTCCGGTAAATCAAACCGATCCGGCGAGTCTTCGGGAATGCCTTCCAAGGCAGCCAGGACCTCTGGGGGCAGGTCGGCCAGTTCATCGCTGCTGCCAGCATCCGGGTCATCCACCCTGGCAGAAACATTGCTCTCCCCCGATTGAGTCCCCATCATTTCCCCTATCTCCAGCAGCACGGGCTCACCGGGGGAAACCCTACCGGGGGCGACCTGGGCCCCAGGGGATCCCTGGAGGGCTTCAATCATCTCATCCAGTTCCGCCGGTTCGGTCAGAACCGTACCGTCTCCCAGGGCCCCTGCCTTCATCGCTGGCGGCACCTCGGGTTCAGCGGGGAAAGATTCGATAGCAGCGATGTCCGGGGGGAGGGGAACCTCCGCCCCCAATTCGCCCGCCACATCCGCCTCTCCCGGCAGGCCCTCCACGGCTTCCCACAAATCCAGGGGCACATCCGTTTCCAGGCCGATCTCGATGTCAGCCCCCAGGGAGGCCTCCTCTGGATCGATCACCGGCGGCATCACCGATACCGATCGCGGAGCCAGATCCGCCATATCCTCCAGATTCTCGGCGAAATCGGCTGTATGGGGCATGTCTGGCAGGGCTGGGAGGGCCCCATCGCCACCAAACTCAGCCGCCCGGTCGAGATAGGTCTGGCCTTCT
>PYEQ01000640.1 GCA_003017785.1 filamentous cyanobacterium CCP5
GCCATATCCCTGCCCAGCCTCGACGACCTGGGCTTTAGCTGGGAGGGGGGCTTCCCGGTGGAGCCGGGGGAATGGGCGGCCCAAACCCAGCTGGAGTATTTTTGCGACACCGACCGGGCGATCGCCCAGTATGACGACCAGCGGGATTTGCCCTTTGTCGACGGCACCTCTCGCCTGAGCGCCGCCCTTAAGTTTGGGGCGATCGGCATTCGCACCGTCTGGGCCGCCGCCGCCGATGCCTACAGCCGCTGCCGCAGCGACGAGTCCCGCGCCAACGTCACCACCTGGCAGCAGGAGCTGGCCTGGCGAGAGTTCTACCAGCACGTGATGTACTTCTTTCCAGAGCTGGCGGAGGGGCCGTACCGGGAAAAGTACCAGGACTTCCCCTGGGAAAATGACGAGGAAAAATTCCAGGCCTGGTGCGAGGGCCGCACCGGCTACCCGATTGTGGATGCCGCCATGCGCCAGCTGAACGAATCCGGCTGGATGCACAACCGTTGCCGAATGATCGTCGCCAGCTTTTTGACCAAAGACCTGATCATCGACTGGCGCTGGGGAGAAAAGTACTTCATGCAGCATCTTGTGGATGGCGACCTATCCGCCAACAACGGCGGCTGGCAGTGGAGCGCCTCCAGCGGCATGGACCCCAAGCCCTTGCGGATTTTCAACCCCGCCAGCCAGGCGAAGAAATACGACCCCGAGGCGGAGTACATCCGCTACTGGGTGCCGGAAATTCGCCACCTGGACACCGGCCCCCTGGTAAGCGGCAATATTTCTGAGGAGGACTGCGATCGCACCGGCTACCCCCGCCCAATTGTCGATCACAAAACCCAGCAGGCCCGGTTTAAAGACAAGTACCAGACCCAAAAGCAGGCGGTTTCTTAAGCGGCCATGCGGGTCAGCAGCACCGGGCAGGGGGCGTACACGCGCACATAGTCCGAGAGGGATTCACCCAGTAGCCGGTCGAGGTCGGGCAGGCCTTTGGCGATGGAGGGACGGCGATCGGGAGAGCCCAGAATCAACAAATCAGCGTTGCGCTCTTCCGCTAGGGCACAAATCCGGCTGCCAGGCTTGCCTTCGGGGGCGGCCAGCTTGTAGGGAATGTTGTACTTTTTAACTTCCGCGATCGCCGCTTTTAGAATCGGGTCCGTATTCGGGTCGGGGCTGACCACATCAAAGGGCTTCGCCTTAAGGTTCGACACCGTATGTACCAGGGTAACTTCGCCGCCTTTAATGTCCCGCAGCAGCGAAATCGCCAGCTTCAACCCCTCTTGGGCGGAGTCAGACTTGTCCAGGGCTACCAGCACCCGCTTAATCGGCCGAATAGAATACAGATCGTCCTTCACCAGCAGCATTGGCCGCGAAGCCAGCTGAAACACATACTGGCTGACGGAATTTTCTAAAATCGCCTTCAGTCCCCGCAACCCCCGGGAGCCCATCACAATCAGGCTGGCATCGATTTCGCGAGCCACCTCCACCACCACGTCTTTGGGTTCCCCCTCCCTCAGCACAGCGGTGACCCGGGTAGGATCCAGGTTGAGATTCTTAATCGCCTGGGCCAGGGTACGGCCACCGACTTCCCACTTTTCCGTCATCTCATCGGCGGAGACTTGAGAGGGCACCACGTGCAGCACCGTCACCGCCGCCCGTTGAATCATCGGGATGTCCATCAGGACTTTCATCATGGCTTCGGTATTGCCCATGCCGGAATCGGCTAAAAGAATTTTTTCAATCATGATTTACCTTTTGTTTGCCTCTATGGCCCTGGAAAAACGAATGAAAGGGGTGTCCCAAAAGCCAGAAAATTCGGTATTGATCGCCACAACCATGATGGCATCGGGGCTGAAGCCCCTCGAAGCGAATTCACAATTTTTAGCGTAGAAGGTTGGAACCCCATAGGCGATCGCCATCATCCCATCCATCTCTGTTCCTGGCCAATGGCAAAATAAATCACGTTGCCGCCTAAAACAGTCAGGAGATCCGATGGAGCGCCCATGGTTTGAATATTGGGTAGCCGTGATGCCCCATCACACGGACTACGGCGGCGTGGTCTGGCATGGCACCTACATCGCCTGGATGGAATCGGCTCGGGTGGAGGCGCTGAAAGCCCATCAGAGCACCTTCGCCGACTGGGTAGCAGCGGGCATCGATCTGCCCGTGGTGGATCTCTCAATTCGCTATCGACGGCCCCTCGTCCTTGGGGATGAAGCCCTGGTGAAAACTCGTTTACAACCTGTGAAAGGGATACGGCTGGTATGGGACTACGAGATTCAACACGGCCAGACGGGAAATACCTGTGTGCAGGCCCAGGTAACCCTGATACCGGTGGATGTCACCAGCCGAAAGCCGGTACGGCGACTGCCCCCTGACTTAGCCCAGGCTCTAAAAGCTCTCACCCCCTGACGGGCGATCGTCCTCCATAATAAGGAGTTACGAGCAGGCGAAGGAAACAACTGACAATGACCAGCAGGATGTGGGAGTGGATCAAAGGGACCGGTCGAGCCGTGGTGCTGACCACACTGATCGTAGTGATCAGTGTGGCGGGAATAGTGAACCCTGCCGCCGCCCAGGAAAACACCGTGGACTACACCTATACCGACCTCAGCCATCGGGATTTTGCCGGTAGCAACCTGTCGGGTACGTCTCTGGCCGCCGCTGAAGCCCGGGAAACCAATTTCGAGAATGCCGACCTCAGCAAAACCATTCTGACGAAGGCCTTATTTCTGCGGGCTAATTTGAAGGGGGCCAACCTCTCAGAAGCTTTCGCCGATCGCGTGGTATTTGACGGAGCCGACCTCACCAATGCAATTGTGCTGGATGCGATTATGTCCAGCAGCACCTTCACCGACGCGGCGATCGCCGGGGCCGATTTTTCTGGCACCATTCTGGATCGCTACCAGACCGCCCAGATGTGCAAATACGCCGAGGGCGTTAACCCAGTGACGGGCATCGCCACCCGTGATAGCCTGGGCTGCCGCTAGCGATCTAGGT
>PYEQ01000641.1 GCA_003017785.1 filamentous cyanobacterium CCP5
CTCGTTGGTGCCCTGATGCCTGACTATGATCCGGTGCAGAAAATCAGCATTATTCCCCGTGGTCGTGCCGGTGGCCTCACCTGGTTTACTCCCAGTGAAGAGCGCCTGGAGTCAGGTCTATATTCCCGCTCTTACCTCCAGAACCAAATGGCCGTTGCTCTAGGCGGACGCTTAGCTGAAGAAATCATCTTTGGCGAGGAAGAAGTGACCACCGGGGCATCCAACGACCTGCAGCAGGTAGCTCGGGTGGCTCGCCAGATGGTGACCCGTTTCGGAATGAGCGATAAGCTTGGGCCGGTCGCGCTGGGTCGCCAGCAAGGCAACATGTTCTTGGGCAGAGATATTGCTTCTGAGCGAGATTTCTCCGAAGAAACTGCAGCTTCCATCGACAGTGAGGTCCGACAGCTAGTTGATCAGGCCTACATCCGGGCTAAGCAGGTGCTGGTTGAAAACCGCCATATCCTTGATGCCCTAGCCGATATGCTGGTGGACAAAGAAACGGTGGACTCTGAAGAGCTGCAGAATTTACTCAACACGAATGAAGTGAAGATGGCGACGATTTTGTAGTCTGTAGTTGTGCCTGCAGCATAGGCTAACCGCCCAAACGTTGAAACCACCGCGATCGCGGTGGTTTCCTTTTTGCGCAGGGTGGAAAGCGACTCCCCTAGCTGTGACCTATGCTGAAACATCCATACGCGGGAGGACCGGACCCATGGAGCGTGAAGAGTGGCTGCAACTGCTCAGCCAGCAGCGAATTTTAGCTGTGATTCGAGCTCCCTCATTGCAGGCAGGAGTAGCCATGGCAAAGGCGGTGGAGGCAGGGGGACTGCGGCTGATTGAGGTCACCTGGACTAGTGTTCAGCCAGCCCACCTGGTGGCCCATCTGCGGGAACATCTGCCTGGCTGCTATGTCGGTGCGGGCACCTTGTTAACCCTTAATGCTCTCGAGGAAGCGATCTCCGCTGGGGCCCAGTTTGGCTTTTCTCCCCATACCGATCCTGAGCTGATTGAACAAGCGCAGCACCATGGATGTCCCTTTGTGCCTGGGGCACTGACGCCTACGGAAATTGTCACTGCCTGGCAGAGGGGGGCCAGTGGTGTCAAGGTGTTTCCGATTACTGCCGTCGGGGGAGCCGACTATGTTCGCAACCTCCAGGGGCCGTTGGGCCATATTCCCCTGATTCCAACCGGTGGAGTGACTGCGATGAATGCTGCAGATTTAATCAGGGCAGGGGCGACGGCGGTTGGGCTGGCCAGTAGTCTGTTTCCAACCCAGGCGGTGAAAACCCAAGACTGGGCACAGATTACTGCTCAAACAAAGCAGCTGCGTCGCCAGCTGGAACCCAGCCGCCCAGACTGAGTCCCTAACTTGTGCCAGTTAACGTTGATTCAGCTGCCGAGCTTAAAGGCTTCTACGCACAGGGCGTACATGGCCCCAATCTTGAGCCCATTCAGGGCTTCCAGCCAGAGGGCGTTAGAGGCCGGCTGATTGCGGCTATACACCACGCGGCTAATGGTTTCACCAATGACCACCAGCAGCGCCGACACAAAAATATCTTGTCGGGCTGCCTGTCCAGCAAAGGCCGAGACGGCCACTCCCAGGAAGTATCCCAGCAGCAAACTAATAATTAAAATGGATAGCCGCCGCCATGGATTTACTAGCCACCGGGCGAAGCGATCGCTAATTTTCTCCAAGAGGGTATTAAGTCTTGTGCGCTGCATGGCTGGTGGGAATGGAAAGGCAGGGTATTCTGCGGAGCTGTCTGTTTACGGCAACAGATACCGCATTGTACTCGCTCCTTTAGTTTCGCCATTTGCAAAAGTGTCATAGATTTAGGCGATCGCTGCCATCGGCTGGCTAGGATCAAAGTGTTCAGATATAACATTCACTCAAGCGATCTATCCTGGAGCACGGACATGAAACTCAAACTAAGCTGGCTAATCCCTCTGGCGATCGCGACAGCGAGCCTAAGCCCGCTTGCTGCCTATGGTCAATCTGTACGCCAGACTCCCCTGGCTGAACCGATTCAGCTGAGTGGTTTGGCAGGGGGCAGTCAATCCTCAAGCTGCGGGTTTTTGCCCGCTTCTCCCGACCAAGTTCTGCAGGTAACCGAGGCCTTCGCATCTTTTGATATTCGCGTTGAAGGGGAAACAGACTTCACCCTTTACATTGAAGGTGATGGCGGTTTTTCAGAATGTCTCACCACCGATCGCTTTAGCCAAGGGCAGCTCCAAGCCCCTGGATTGCTGAACCAGGGCACTTATCGCATCTACGTCGGTAGCCCGTCAGCCGCCCAGTCGCCCTTTAACCTATTTATTCAGCAGCGCTAGTTTAATTTCTTTTCCTAGAACACCCAGGCACTCCAGCCCCCAGGAACGGCGGACAGCGGGGTTAGGCGTTGTCATCCGTTATTTCTGGCAGGGTCTCAGCGGAAATCTCTACCACATCCACTTCGATGGTTCCCTCAGGGGTGGTCCGCCTGAACTGTCCCTCTTCGGCCCTTAAGGCTGTCCCACAGTTAGGGCATACGCTGCCAGTGTTGTTTAAGCCGGCTAGATCAAAGCTACACACCGGACACTTGGCCTGCACCAGGTTACGCTGCAGCCACCAGCGAAAGGCCAAAAAACCAATAATGGGCGCCAGGGTTAGCAGCACAATCAACACGAGTACGGACTTAACAATCCAGCCTAGTCCTACCGCCCCAAGCAGCCAGGCCCCCGCAATCAGGGTAATCCAGCAGCCCAGGCCAGGAAAATTGAGTCGGACTTGATTGAAACCGTTGGAATTCACGCTGCCATCCTTAGGGTGCTTCGCCGCTGTAATGGGGACTTGGCACCGCTCAACTTGACCATTCTTGAGCTTACATCTTAGCGCTCAGGTCGCGGGCATCGGGTACGGCTAATACGGTGCTGAGGCGATCGCCGAGGGTCGCCGAGGTGAACCGTTGCAGCGCTTCCTGACGGACCCAGGTACCATCACAGCGGG
>PYEQ01000045.1 GCA_003017785.1 filamentous cyanobacterium CCP5
CCACACCATGCTGGATGCTTCAGCCATCAGCCACGCCCGCATGGCCAGGGCCGTGGTGGGCTCAGTGCTGGCGGCAGCGGTGCAAGATCCGATGATCTACGTGTCGGGGGGCAGTGAGCACCAGGGGCCGCCTGGCGGTGGGCCAGTGGCCGTGATTGTCAGAACCTAGGATCAAGACTTGGGTGGTCCGCCACCCATGCGAATCTCGGAGCAAAATGAGGTGAGCTGCACCCGATCACCAACCTTTACGACGCTGGTGCGCATCCGCAGATTAGGATTGGCAAACCACAGCCGCTCTTCCACCTGGCCGTCGGCGACCGGGGTTTGCAGAGTGAGCACTTCGTTCTCCAGACTGTATTCTCCTGCCCTGGCATCCTGCCCCGACTGGGACAGTAACATGGTGCCTTTACCCGCAGCGTCCGCCGACAGAATCACCATCAAACTAGAAGATTTGACGCTCTGGGTGTCGCCGTCCATGCGGCTGTCCTGGTCGATGCGCAGACCGCAGAGGGGACTGTGGCCCACCGCCATCTGGGCGATCGCCGGATCGTCGGGGGCCAGGAATTCAATCTGCAAATTCGACTGGCCGGCCCGGGATTCCTGGCTGGCTAAATAGTGGGTGGTGCGCTGAGAAAACCACTTGCCCGCCAGCGTTTCAAAAAAATTCACAATTTCCATTAATCCAGTCGTCAGCGCGTCAAATAATTCACAGTCTTTAATTCTACGGTGAAGCGGAACTGTCTCCCAGGGGTAAAACAGGGCCAAAGCGCCAGACCCTTGCTATAAGCGCGATCGCCCAGTGATAAGCTAACAATCACGCTTAACAAACCCTGACCAGGTTCAGAAGCTGATGTAAGCACACTTCTGGGCTTGAGCTGGACTGGCTAAACCCGTTTTACAAATGGTGATGTTTCAATGACCGCATCTGATCAGACGCCTCGCCTGCTCCGCGCCGCTCGCCACGAACCCCTCGACCGTCCTCCCGTGTGGATGATGCGTCAGGCGGGTCGCTACATGAAGGTCTACCGTGATCTGCGGGACAAATACCCCTCTTTCCGCGAGCGATCTGAGAACGCCGATCTGGCCATTGAGATTTCCCTCCAGCCCTGGCGGGCCTTTCGCCCCGACGGGGTAATCATGTTCTCCGACATTCTCACCCCCCTGCCGGGAATGGGCATCCCCTTCGACATCGTGGAGAGCCAGGGGCCAATCATCGATCCGCCGATTCGCTCCCAGGCCCAGATCGACCAGGTGCACACCCTGGATCTAGACTCTGAGCTACCCTACATCCGCACCATTCTGCAAACCCTGCGCCAGGAAGTGGGCAACGAAGCCGCCGTTCTGGGCTTTGTCGGCTCCCCCTGGACCCTGGCCGCCTACGCCGTCGAAGGCAAGACCTCCAAGAACTACACCAACATCAAGGGCATGGCCTTCTCGGAACCCGCCATGCTGCACCAGCTGCTCAGCAAGCTGGCGGACAACATCGCCACCTATGTGCGCTACCAGATCGACTGCGGCGCCCAGGTGGTGCAGCTGTTTGACTCCTGGGCCGGGCAGCTTAGCCCCATGGATTACCGTACCTTCGCCCTGCCCTACCAGCAGCAGGTGGTGCGCCAGGTGAAGGCCACCCACCCCGATACTCCGCTGATTCTCTACATCAGCGGCAGCGCTGGCATCTTCGACATGATGGGCGAGTCTGGCGTGGACATCGTCAGCGTCGACTGGACAGTGGACATGGCCGATGCCCGCCGCCGCCTCGGCCCCAACATCGGCGTCCAGGGCAACGTCGATCCGGCAGTGCTGTTTGGCTCCAAGGGGCTGATTCGCGATCGCATCCTCGACACCATTCGCAAGGCGGGCGATCGGGGCCACATCCTCAACCTGGGCCACGGCATCCTACCCGGCACCCCAGAGGAAAACGCGGCGTATTTCTTTGAGACGGGTAAGAGTATCGACAAGCTGCTGGCGACGGTCTAGGGAGAGGGGGAAGAGTTTTGAGTTTTGAGTGATAAATTTTGAATTTTGAATGCTGGCTGGCAAAGATAATTCAAAACTCAAAACTCAAAACTCAAAACTCAAAACTCAAAACTCAAAACTCAAAACTCAAAACTAGCCATGGAGCGTCGTTACCTAATCAGCACCGGGGCGGAAATCGTCGGAGCGGCAGCCCTGAATGCCTGCACTTCCCAATCAACTCCTGAAGCCATTACCTCTACGGATCTACCGGCTGTGAAGTGGCGCATGGCGGCGAGCTGGCCGAATGCCCTGGATGTGCTGCTGGGGGCGGCCCAGCGGGTGTGCGATGGTCAAAGACCGGCCCTTTAGGGCCATCGCACTGCTGAACTCACCAGCGGGCGGTTCACCATTGAGCTATTCCCAGCGGGAGAAATTGTGCCGGGGCTGCAAGTCTTGGATGCGGTGCAGACCGGGGCGGTGGAGTGTGGCCACACCGCTAGCTACTACTACACCGGCAAAAACCCAGCTCTGGCTTTCGGCACGGCAGTGCCCTTCGGCCTCAACGCCCAGCAGCAAAACGCCTGGTTCTACCAGGGAGGCGGGCTGGAGCTGATGCAGGAGATTTATGCTCCCTTAGGAGCGATTAACTTTCCGGTGGGCAACACCGGCACCCAGATGGGGGGCTGGTTCAAGCAAGGGGTAAACTCCGTCCAGAATTTGCAGGGGCTAAAAATGCGCATTCCTGGTCTGGGGGGCGAAGTCATGGAACGGCTGGGGGTAACGGTGCAGGTGCTCCCCGGCGGGGAAACCTACATTGCTCTGGAGCGGGGCATCGTGGATGCGGCGGAATGGGTCGGCCCCCACGACGACGAAAAGCTGGGCCTCCAGGACGCGGCCCGGTTCTACTACTACCCCGGCTGGTGGGAGCCAGGGGCATCCCTGGAGGTGCAGATTAACCTCAAAGCCTGGCAGGAGTTACCCACGGAATACCAGCCGGTGATCAAGACCGCCTGCGTCGAAGCTAACCTCACCATGCTCTCGGAATATGAGGGACGCAACGGCGCAGCCCTGCAGCGGTTGCTGGATCAAGGGGTAGAGCTACGGCCTTACAGCCCGGAAATCCGGACGGCGGCAGAAACCGCCGCCTTTGCTATTTACGACGAGAAAGCCAGCGAGAACGCCGACTTTCAACGGGTTTATGGCCAGTGGAGAACGTTTCGAAACGAGGTGTTTGCCTGGAACCGGGTCAACGAGCTACAGCTCTCCAACGTTGCCAATCGCGGATAGTTTTTGGCCTATTCAATTTCTTCGGCAGTGGAATCAACGGGATACACACCGGAGGAAATGATCACTGGGCTGTCTTCGAAGTCAGCTTCGATTTTCTCCCGCAGGGACAGATCCCAGGTCAGGCCGTATTCTTCTTCAAGATCGGCTAGGACGTAGGTACGTAGCACCCCTGAAACGGCGGTTCGCTCGGAGCCAACTGCCTCAAACAGATTGCTGCCTTCCCCTTCAATCACCACAATGCCTTTTCCTTGGAACAGCCCAGGGTTCTCCACCACAAAGGTTTTGGGATTGTCGGTCAGCTCTATGTTGCCAAACACGGTGACCTGCTGATCTAAAAAGGCATTCGCGTTCTCCACGAGCTGTTCAGGGCTGGGGGCGAGGGTTACGCTTTCAGCGATAACGGCTGACTGTCCCTCTAGTTCGGCCTGCTGCTCCGGGGTGAGATCCATCTCATTCAACAATTCAGCCCCTAGGAGTTGAACTTCCCCCAAAATCCAAAGGGGGGTTTCTCCATCGGTGGGAACTCGAAAGGTTTTGTCGGTTTGATTCACCACCAGGATGGTGTCGAGTTCTCGCAGCCCCTCGGGCTCCAGATCGGTAGGTTCTATCAGAAATAGGGAGTCGCTGACCGTCTCGACAAAAGCTCCTTTGAAGGAAACCGGCTGGCCGTTCAGCTCAGCCAGGGTAAAGTCTTCGTCCGTTAGGACATCGACATCATCGACCGTCCCATCGCCGACGATCTGGTTGTTGCCACAGGCCTGCAGACCCACAATCATCAAGCCAGCTACCAGCAGGCTCCGGGTCAGCGGCAGGCCAATAGAGTGGGTTAATTTGAATGAGTGCATGGGATTTCCTCTGTGGCGTTTGGACGACCTTGGGGCGATCGCTTGAAATCCCAATTGTCTGTCGGCAGGCTGGAGTCTGCTTCCCTCAGCCGACGGAAGCAGGGCTGTCCCCAAAGGCTGAACCTGCTAGCTCCCGGCCTATATCTGGGGAATGCAGGAAAATCATCCGGTTGTCCTTAGGGAGGCTATCGAGGGTTCACGGTGTAGCCCGCCTTGGCGATCGCCTCCTTCACGGCATCGGCGTTAACACTGGTGGTGATATCTACAGCCTTCGTTTCCACATCCGCCTTGACGCTAGCGGCCGGGTCAAGCCCCTGTACGGCTTTAGTGATGGTTTCAGCACAGGCTCCGCAGGCCATGTCTGGCACCTTAATGGTCAGAGTCGTCATCGGGTTCTCCTGAAAAACGGTAGGACTTTATCACCCTAGCGTCTCCCCCTGGGTGGAGAGTTAGTCACTCGGAGGATTTTTGGGCCTGCTGCCTGATGTCTATCTGCCCTAAACAAAGTGATAGGGAGGCAGTGCTTCGCTGAGGGTAATCTGCCAGGTCAAACGGGTGGCCTGCCAGCTCTGAACCTGTTGGTGAAGATGACTGATCTCGGCCCGATCAATCAGCACAAACACCCGGGCAGCATCTTCCTGGGTTTCCCGCAGGCTACCGGGATGGGCTTGACGGATGTGTTCGAGGAATTCATCCAATGCCTGCTGCTGCTGCTGGAGGGCCTGGGCCTGGTCTTCGAGACGCTGTTTTTTGGCTAAAAAGTAGTCCCGTCCCTTGAGTCCGTCTGGCAGGGGGGGCAGAGAAATTGTTTCGGGCTCTAGCTTGAGCTGATGTTCGACTTTGCCCGAAAGCTGCTTGAGCTTGGTGCGGTAGGTGTGGAGGTTGTCTTGAAGGTGAGTCCGGAGCCCTTCAGGGGAGGCGATTTGGGTACCAAACCGCAGGGGCAGCACCGTAGTTTGCTGAAACAGGTCTCCAATCACCCGATCATGGCTGAGAACGGCCGTCAGCAGCCGCTGATCATCGGCCTGGAGAGCTGCTAGGTCAATGTTGGGCTCAGCGATCGCCCCGACCTCCTCGACGGTCACCAGCAGGGTATCCCCCTGGAGGCCAGCGGGCAGGCACAGGGGAGCTGCGGGCACCTGGCAAATGGTGTAGAGATAGAGCGGAGCTGTCATCATCGCCGCCTGCAATTCTTCTGCAATATCAATCGTTGGGAAGCTTTAGCGGCTACTAGTCTGCCGTTGGGCTCACCCTAGGCAACCCCTGGCCAAATTGTAAACTGCCAGGACAACCTCAGCTGGCCAGGGACTAGACCGCCATCTCCGTCAAGATGCTGGACTGCTATGGGGATATCAGGTTGAAGCACCTCAGGAATAGGGGCCAGCCCCGTTACAAAAGCCTGCAAATCCTCTAAGGAATAGAGGTCTGAATCTGGGTGGAGCTGCATCCCCTCAAACACCGTCTCAGGGGGCAGCGGCTCCGGCGGGGCTCTCAGGGCCGATCCATCGGTCAGATCGATCAGCCAACGAACATCCCCCAGATCTACCGTCATCAACACCTGTAGCCGCAGCTGCCCCAGCTGCCAGCCAGAGCCAGGGGCTAAATAGCGCACCGGCTGCCCCGCCATCAGCTCCATCAGCTGGGGATGGCGGCGGATAACGTACCAGCGCAGACGAGGCCACAGATCTGCCAGCAGTATGGAATGGTGCACAAAGCTGTGGTTGAGCCAGCCCTGGGAATCCTGGGTGTGGGTGACGGCGGTAAAAGCAGCGGCGGTCAGGGCGGATTCTGCCCCCTTGACCTGGGCCAAAACCACTTCCAGGTCGTGGCCAGCCGCGTTCAGCAAAAATCGCTGAATCCAGCCATCGTCAGTAAAGGTTATCCAGGCAGTAGCCAGGCTGAGCGGAGTCAGCACCGACTCCCGGTCAGAAGATAGCAAGGCAATTTTCTGGGGCGCTTCGGGCTCGAGGAGTTCAGCGAAGTCATCCAGGGTGAAGCTGCCCCCGTCCCCAACGGACTCCTCCGGAATAATCCGGCCCATGTCTACCAGGTGCACGTCCAGCCGGAGATGACCGGTCTGCCAGTCCTGACCTGGTAGCAGGCCCACCACTGGTTGGCCTCGGCGAAGCTGAGCGAGCGCAGGGGCAACCTCAACCAGACGATCGCCGATCAGAGCAAGCCAGTCGGCTACGGTACGAGACTGGTCGTCAAGGTCTCCTTCAACCAGCTGCATCTGGGCCGTCTCGACCAGCCATGAAGCGGGCTGGGGGGGCTCCTGGGTGACCATGTCCAGGCCCAGGGACGCCCCATTACTAACGAAGCTGAGCACAGGCACTAGCCGCACCACCCGCAGCTCAAAGCGATCGCCCCCTCGGCAGTCCCGCACCTTAATGCCCTCTAGCAGCCGCATGGTTTCATAGCTGCTGCTGGCGATCGCCCACAGGAGTCGGGGCAGCAGCTGGGCAATCCGGATCAACGCTTGATCAGGGGCCACCGACGCTGACCCATTCCCCAGGGCAGCTACCAGTTCTGTGGCTTCTTCGGTGACATAGGGAGCCAGGTTTTCTGGGGTGAGGGGCAAATCGTCGGGCCAGCCGGCCTGGGGCGATCGCAATGTCGCCACAATTTCCACTAGCTGCTGCGCTGCCGCCTGAACAGCCGCATCTACCCCATAGGGGACCAAAGCTGGCCAGGACAGCCGACAGACCATTTCCGGCAGCAGCTGTTCCAGGCTGACCTTATCTGGTGATCGTCCACCGACCTCTAAGTAGGCAGAGGGAGCAGAAACCATAGCGTTGTCAGAATGAACATCGGCCCAATCATCCTGTTCAGGCCAGTCCTAGGATGCCCACTGACTCCGCGGGTTTACGGGAAAATCCCGGGAATTAGATTAAGGTTTGTGGCTACGCCCAGCTGAGGTAGGGCAGCTTCGCCGCTGTGGCTCGAATCGCGGCTTCCTGGGCTACCAGCTGGCCGCAGGCATCCCACATGCCATCTAAAAACATCTGTCGGGTGCCCTCCGGCAGGGAGACATGGGCTTCAAAATCGCCGGCTTTTACCTGGAGGTCGGCTAAATCCAGCTCTAAGGTCTGAGCGGGGTGAGACTCGATCAGGCTTTGCAGAGCCTCGACTACTTCCGTGGAGGCAGTCACACAGGGCACTCCCATGGCTACGCAGTTGCCAAAGAAGATTTCGGCAAAGCTCTCGCCGACGATCGCCTCGATGCCCCAGCGCTTGATCGCCTGGGGAGCATGCTCCCGGGAAGATCCGCAGCCAAAGTTGCGATTCACCACCAGCAGCTTGGCTCCCTGGTACTGGGGCTGGTCGAAGGGATGGGTGCCGTTGGTGGATGCGCGATCGTCAGCAAACACCTGTTCCCCCAGCCCGTCGAAGGTGATGCAGCGCAAGAACCGGGCCGGAATGATGCGGTCGGTGTCGATATCGCTACCCCGCAGGGGAACCCCGCGACCGGCGATGTACTGAACCTGGGATGTGGTCATGGCTGAACTGACTGAATCAAGGCGGCCTCTATTTTATCTTCAATCGTCGGCAAAACCATTAGCAGCGGGCTCGTCGCTGCTAATGGCAAATCCGAGGCCGTAGCCGGAATGAGAGCGATCGCTGGGTGAAGGCGATCGCTGCCCAATCGAGAGCTATACGGCGGTTGCTGCCGGAGCCAACAGTTCCCCTAGGGAAGTGCTTAAAAACTGCTCGATATCTGCAAAGGTGCCATCAACAGCAAATAGGCTCGGGCCAACAGACAGAGAACCGCTAAATAGACCATCCTCCACGCTGAGGCTGCCGTTGGTTTGCAGCGCAGCGTCAACGAGCTGCTGATTCAGCGCGACTAGGTCAGCACTCATTTCAAACGTTTCAGTGCCTCGGGTTGAAACCAGATTCAACTGCCCCTGGTCAAGGGTTGCCTCCACCGTCAGCCCGGTTAAGGGGTCAACCACTAGACTGTTGACCAGGTCATTAACATCAAAATTGGTACTGATAGGGCCAAACTGAGTGTCAATATTCAGAGTTGCCATGCCCCCATCAAGGGCCAAACTACCGGACAAATCCGACAAGGGAATATCGAGGGTGCTGCCCAATAAAACGGGAATCTCGACAGTGCCAGCATCTAGATTGACGATCGCATCGATATTCCCCAAGGCGGTGGGCAGGGCAAATGTAAACACGTCGTCAGGGGTAAAATCGAGGGATACATCGAAGTCTCCAGCGGGGGTATCAAACGCGATGTCTAAGTCCCCACCGGCGATGTCAATTTCCCCTAAAAGTGGGCCCAATCCGGTTTCAGCGCTGATTAAAAAAGCCCCATTTTGCAAAGGAATGGAAGCTTCAGCGGCATTCAGCAGGAACTCAAATCCATTACCCGCAAACCTAGCCAGGTCAAAGTTGTCTAATCCATAGAGCACGCCATCGAGTGTCACTGCCCCATTCAGGATACCGCCAGCTAGGGAGAAGGAACCGGTGGAGTTGGCCAGAGTCGCACCGACTTCAGACAGCAAGCTGGGGACATCCAGCCCGCCAGAGAACAGGTCCCCATCCCCAGTGGTCAGGGTGCCGTCCACCCCCCCTGTGGTGACCGTCAGGATTCCGGTAGCGGTCTCAAGTTCATCCACAGCAGCCAGCAGAACGGTTTCAGCCAGAGAACTGATGCTAGAGAGCAGATCGAGGGGAGTAGTAGTCTCTAAGAAGTCTTGATCGAGATTAAAAACGCTATTTGTGATTGCAGTTGGTAACATGACCCAGTTTTATCAACTCTAAGGGGACTTCGAAGCGGACTGGGCGTGTGCTCGTCTGGGAGTGTATCAAATTCCTAACAGCGTTAACCACTGTTTGTATCGGAAGTAACCGTTCTCCCCTGAGGGTGGCACCGGTTGTCAGCACCACACAGAGGAATGGTTCAAACCAAACCCTGTAGTTCCGGGGGCGATCGCCCCTAGAACTACTCCTCATCCTCTCCCCTAACCGCGTTTTCGAGAAAGCGGAATGCTTCCGTGTTACTTTCCCTTTACAATGGCCTCAGCATTTTCGCCCATCACCAATGGCTGAAGACCAAATCGACCTGTTTTCCCCAGAAGATACCGAGCCCTCTCCGGCCTCGGTTGATTACGATGCCATTCCCACCCGTGCCAGCGTACCGATTCCCAGGGGTGTTTACGACGACCTAGATGCCTTGGGGATCCACTGTCGGAGCTGCCAGCGCTGCGAATTGGCGGCTAGTCGCACCCATGTCGTGGTCAGTCGGGGCAGTCGGACCGCTCCGATTCTGATTATTGGGGAAGGACCAGGCCAGCAGGAGGACGAGCAGGGGCTGCCCTTTGTGGGCAAGTCAGGTCAGCTGCTGGAAAAAATTCTGGCAGCCGTCCGCCTCGACACAGAAAAAGATGTATATATCTGCAATATCGTTAAGTGCCGTTCCCCCGGCAACCGGGTGCCCACCGCCGATGAAATGGCTGCCTGTAAGGGGTATCTGCTGGAGCAGATTCGCATGGTGGATCCCAAAATCATTCTGCTCACCGGAGCCACGGCGGTGAAGGGCATAACCGGAGAGAAACGGGGCATCACCAAAATTCGCGGCCAGTGGATGGAGTGGGAGGGACGACTGTGCATGCCGATTTTTCACCCCGCCTACCTGCTGCGCAACCCGTCCCGGGAGAAGGGATCGCCCAAGTGGCTGATGTGGCAGGATATTCAGACGGTCAAGGCGAAGCTGGATGAGTTGATGGGTGAGGGTTAACATCCAATCCGATTTTCGAATCCGATTTTCAAAGATCCAAAGCAGGTACTGTAGGGGCAAACGGCGTTTGCTCTCTTATCAATCGGGGGAGTGCAACCTGGATTTGGGAAACAAGGATTAGGGTCAGTCAAACTGCATCAGGGCCAGGATGTATTCGCCCTGGTTGACGGCGCGGTTGGTGGCTACGTCGAAGACCATACCGGCGCGATCGCTCTGTTGCACCACCGCTTCCGGCAGCAGCCCCGATTTGTTGAAGCGCAGCAGGGTATACAGCCCATCCCCCGGCCGCACCCAGGTGCCGGGATCGACGCGGCTTTCGATCAGTCCCCCGGTGGCGGCGTAGTACTTGGTCACCTGACTGGTACGGCTCAGCGGCATCTCTGGTACATCGGCGGGTATGGGGGCTTCGAGAACACCTTTGTGGCTCAGGTAGCGCATTACCCCCTGGTAGCCCCGTTCAACGGCAGGAGCTTCTAAATCCATGCCGCTGCCCAGCTCCAGGGTGTAGGCTTCAAGGTCGAACTGGACGGTGCGGCCTAAGTCAGAGAGCGATCGCTCCAGGGCCAGCCAGGGTTTAAGAAATGCCTCGTCGAAGGCGTCCCCGTCGTAGTCATCCAGCAAAATTGCAAAGTCCAGGTTAAACAGGCGGGCACCGAGCGACCTGCCCTCCATGAAATAGAGATAGGTCAGGCCGCGATTGCTGGAGGTGTGCAGGTCGATGACGTAATCGGCATCGAGGGCCAAAGACTGGAGCTGATTGCGGTAGAGCTGGTGGACGGGTAGGTGGGGGGCAGCTTGAATGGCTTCCCGTTCCCGTTGAAAAGCCGCTTGGATCTGGTGGCGATAAGCCTGCAAGATGTCGGCGGCGGCACTGTTGCGGTGAGCCTCGGCAAATCCGGCGATGTCACCGGCCGCTTTCTCGTAGTCCCAAAAAATCCGGTTGTAGTCCCGCCCGTCGTAGGGGTTGTAGCGACCAGAGGCGAAGTTGTGGGCGCGGGTGTTCACCCCCAGGGGGTTGCACACCGGCACCAGCCGCAGGGTGCCCGCCAGGTAGTCCGGTGGTTGAGCGCTCAAATGCTGAATCAGCCGGTGGATGACTGCGTTGCCCGCCAGTTCTGCCCCATGTAAGTTGGCCTGAATATAAGCGGTCTTACCTGCTGTGGCTCCGGTGAACTCGTACACCTGCAGGGACAGGGTATCTCCGGAGGCCATCTGCATCAGGGGCAGGGTAAAAATTAGTGGTTCCATTTATAGGAGGGTGTTCTGTCCGTGATGGCGCAGCAGGTGGTCGCACAGCACCAGGGCCATCATTGCTTCTACCATCGGCACGGCCCGAGGTAGCACGCAGGGATCATGACGCCCTTTAGCAGCCAGAGTCGTGGCTGTGCCCTCGCTGGTGACGGTGTTTTGTTCTTTGCGAATGGTGGCGGTGGGCTTAAAGGCTACGCGGATGATGATGTTCTCACCGTTGGAAATGCCGCCCTGGGTGCCGCCAGAGCGATTGGTACGGGTGCGAATTTCGCCAGCCTCATCGGTATAGAACTCGTCGTTGTGCTGGCTGCCGGTGAGCAGAGTGCCGGCAAAGCCAGAGCCGATTTCAAAGCCTTTACTGGCAGGCAGGGACATCACCCCTTTAGCCAGATCCGCCTCCAGCTTGTCGAAGACGGGAAAGCCCAAGCCTTTGGGCACCCGGCGAGCCACACATTCCACCACGCCGCCGATGGAATCTCCCTGGTCGCGGATAGCCTCAATGCGATCGATCATGCGATCAGCGGCCTCAGAATCAGGACAGCGAACAATGTTGCTCTCTACCTGTTCCAGAGTCACGGTTTCCGGGTCAACGGTGCCCTCTAGGTCCTGAATGCGCTTGACGTAGCCGACAATTTCGACTCCAGCGACCTGGTGGAGAACTTTTTTGGCGATCGCCCCTGCCGCCACTCGCCCGATGGTTTCTCGGGCTGAAGAACGTCCGCCCCCCTGGTAGTTGCGGATGCCGTATTTGGCGTCGTAGGTGGCATCAGCATGGGAAGGGCGGTAGGTGGTGGCCATCTCGCTGTAGTCCTGGGGGCGAGTGTCCTTATTTCTCACCAGGATGGAAATGGGGGTACCCAGAGTTTTCCCCTGGAACATGCCGGAGAGAATCTCGCAGGTGTCGGTTTCCTTGCGGGGGGTAGTGATTTTACTCTGGCCAGGGCGGCGACGGTCCAGCTCCGCCTGAATTTCTTCGACGGCGATTTGGAGCCGGGGCGGGCAGCCATCGATGATGACCCCAACACCACCACCATGGGACTCGCCAAAAGTGGTAATGCGAAACAGGTGGCCGAAGGTGTTGCCCATAGGAAGGAATAGCCTGAAAAAGACGAATAGGCCGATCCTACCGCTCCGAATCCTCCAGCTTCAAGTAATAGCGGGGATTCACTGGCTGCCCCTGGCGATAGATGCCGTAGTGCAGGTGGGGGCCAGAGGAACGCCCGGTGTTGCCCAGTTCGCCGATCAAATCGCCCCGGGTAACGAAATCCCCAGATTCTACGTGCATTTTCGACAGGTGGGCATAGAGGGTTTCATAGCCGTAGCCGTGGTCAATGATCACGTGGTTGCCATAGCCATTGCCTGACTGGGCTTTCTCGATGCGGCCGCTGGCGGTGGCGTAGATGGCCTGACCGATTGGGCCTTTGAAGTCCAGCCCTTCATGCATTTCGTAGCGACGACCGCCAAAGGGGTTGGGCCGCAGGCCAAATTCTGAAGAGATCGATGCAGTTGCCGCGATCGGCTTACCGCTGGGAAAGGCCGCCTCTCGCTGGGCCTCGGCGGACAGCGTTTCTTCTAAAGCCGGACGCACTTCGCCCTTGAGTAGAGCTTCTAGGGAGGGCAGTCGGCGATTGGCAGCCCCTAGCATAGTTTCGGCGTCCACCGTAGTCGCTGGGCCACCCCGAGGGGGAATCTCTGCCTGCACCCGAGTTGGACTATCCTGAGAATCTTTGTCCATGCCTGCCCGCTGCTTGAGGCTATTGATTTCGGCATCCAGCGAATCGAGTTCTGAAAGTACCTGGCTGGCGGTGTCGGTAAGTTCTTCGTTGCGCTCCGAGAGCTGATTGTTGTTGTGCAGCAGGCTGCCAATCCACACCACCGGGGAGGCCACCAAGGCCGTCAGACCGAGGGCGATCGGTAGGGGATGAATGCTCAGAGTGATGGGCGATCGCCCGGTGCGGGCAATCAGTACCGTGTAGTGCTTCGGAAATCGAATCCGCATGGGGAAACCTCACACAGCTTCTAGGAGCTGGAAATGTTTCAAATACTTAATCAAACCTCATGGATTATACGGGGATCACGGAACAACGGCAATTTTCCGCTCCTAAAATGGTTTATATGTACTACAAAGCTATCCCCCTGGGACAGTTGTGATGAGTACAGGTCAGGCTATCGATGCAGCCTGACCTGCTTAACATTTCTCAATAATTGCTTAAGATGGGACTGTAACTCTTGGGATTAGCGATGCAAGCGACCTGGCTGGATACCAATTCGTGGCTACTGGAATTGGGGGGAATGCGCCTGCTGGTGGATCCCTGGCTGGTAGGTCCCCTGACCTTTGGCGGTCAGGGGTGGTTGTTCAAGGGTGTTAGACCCCGCCCGGTGTCGATCCCTGAAAACATCGACCTGATTCTGCTAAGCCAGGGGCTAGAGGATCACGCCCATCCCGCCACTCTGGAAGTTTTAGATAAGTCCATCCCCGTGGTGGGTTCAGACAACGCAGCTAAGGTGGCCCGAGCATTTGGCTTTACCCAGGTGATAGCACTGAGTCATGGCGATCGCCATACTATCGGCACCCTTGACATCGAAGCGCTACCCGGTGCCCCCATCGGCCCCACTCTGCGGGAGAACGGCTACATCCTGCGGGAGAGCGATGGCGTCTCGGTATTTTATGAGCCCCACGGGTTCCACTCCGACCTAGAACCAATGACCGTGGACGTGGTGATTACCCCCGTCATTGACATTACCCTGCCGCTGCTGGGGCCAGTCCTGCGAGGTCAGCAGGGAGCGATCGAACGGGTGGAAGCTCTGAAGCCCCGGGTGGTGCTGCCCACCGCTGGAGTCGGAGAAGCTGAATACGGAGGAGTCCTGCTCTCCCTGCTGAAAACCTCCGGCAGTCCCCAGTCCCTTCAGGCGGAGATTGATCGGCGGGGATTAAAAGCCCAGGTCATGGAGCCGCAGGTGGAAAAACCGGTAGACTTGACCGCTGTTCTAGCTGTCAGGTAAGCAATTGGGATGCGGGAAGGGGAACATAGGCGTTTCATGTCGCTGGCAAAACGACTCTGCTTGGCCTCAGAGCCTCGACTCGCCAGATGAGCGAAGTCGAACCTGGCCTAAAAGATAACTACGTCGATCTACTTAATTGGTCGATCTACTTGATTGAGAGTGCAGGCTTATCGCAAAAATCCTAAAACTTAATTAATCTCCTGGAAAGGCAAATATTCCTTGTTAAGGTATGTGAAGTGTAACTTTTGGAGAAGTATATGCCTTACACCACTGAAGAGGGCGGTCGCCTCAATAATTTCGCCGTAGAGCCTAAGATGTATGAGGCCGAGCCCCCCTCTGCTACCCAGAAGCGCAACTATGCCATCC
>PYEQ01000642.1 GCA_003017785.1 filamentous cyanobacterium CCP5
GATTACATGCTCACTGTCCTTGCCGCAGGGTTCGCAACCTAGCACAATTTCTCGATGGTTTTCTTGCGCTTACCCTGCCTTGATCGAGGAAAACCACCTCTGCCTTTTCAATGAGCCGGGCCCGGCTTTGAGCTGGGAGGGCAGATAGGAGTCGGTTGGAATAATTCATACAGCAGGGCCGTGACTATAGAGGAGAAGTCTAGTGATTGATTGCTGCCAATTTTGCCTAAAAAAAGGCCTATCTACTGACCGATAGACACATCATTCAGCTGGGCTCAACCTATCACGGCCGGTGAGCTGCCTGACGACCTGAAGCAATTCGTCTAAGTCAACTGGTTTACTGAGAAAATGACTGAACCCTGCCGTCAGGGCCTGTTCGCGATCGCAGCCAGGGACGTAGCTGGTGAGGGCGATCGCGGGCACAGGGACAGGCAGCTGGGCCAATAGGCTGTAACCATCCTGCCCAGGCAGCGCAATTTCCGTAATCACCCCATCGACAGACTGCTGATGCAAAATAGCGATCGCCGCATCCACGGACTCAGCAGTTACCGTGGCAATGCCATAGTCAGAGAAAAAATAGCTCAGCAGGGCTAAAGAATCTCGATCATAGTCAACGACCAGTATTCTCACCCCTGCCAACGGTGAGGTGCGATCACCCATAGGACTCCCGCTGAACGCATGCGATGTCAGAAAGCTGGTGATGATTCAAGCTGCAGTATAGGCGGGCCCGGAGCGGCTGTCTGTACGCAACCGCTCATAGCTCTGATGCTCTAGAGCAGTCGCCCGTGAGTTCCTATCGGCTTTGAAAGATGTTTTGCACCATGGTCTGGTCGCAGCGGTTGGCGGCGCGATCGAGGGCGTCGACTGCTCCAGCCTCCAGCTGCCACCCCATCGCCCCCAGGTTATCCTCCGCCTGGGTCAGGGACTTGGCCCCCGGAATCGGAATAGTGCCTTTGGCCATACACCAGTTAAGGGCCACCTGGGCCATGGTTTTGTGTCGCTGCTGGGCCACCTCCTGGAGGGTATCGAGCACGGGCTGAATTCCCGGCAGCAGACGGCGAAATAGAAACCCCCGCAGTCCTTGGGGTAGGGCTTTATCTGGACCGTATTTGCCGGTGAGCAGGCCCAGACAGAGGGGGCTGTAGGCAATCAGCCGAATCCCCAGCTCGTCGCACACCGGTTTTAACCCCAGCTCGGTGACGGGATAGGTGGAAATCAGCGAATACTGCACCTGCAGGCTGGTGATCGGCACCTGGCGATCGCTCAAATACTGGTGCACCTTTCGCAATCGCTTAGGCCCAAAATTAGACAGGCCCACTCCGCCAATGGCTCCCTGGTGATAGAGCTGGGCCAGGCCGTCTAGCAGCGGCCATTCCTGCCAGGGGGCATAGTTGGCGGTGGACCAGTGCGGCTGGGCCAGATCAATCGATCGCCCCAGCCGCTCAGCCGAGGCTTGGCAGGCCCGCACCATCGCCCCCGAGGTCAGCCGCCAGGGATAGGGGGCCAGCTTGGTGGCCAAACAAATGTGGGCCTGATTCGGACCGCTGTAGGCCCTGGCAAACTGGCCCAGCAGGGATTCGCTGCGACCGCTGAGGCGACCGGTGCCGTAGGAGTCGCCCGTGTCAAACAGGGTGATGCCGCCTTGCACGCAGCGATCAAATACCGCCTGGAGCTGCTGATCCATGGCGGGGTCGTAGCCCCAGAGCAGCCGATTGCCCCAGGCCCAGGTGCCGCAGCCCATGGGAGACAGCTGCAGGGCTTTTCGCTCCGCCGTGACATCCGTAACTGCCATGGATTCTCCTTGATCAGCTTGCCATCACATCCAAATCAGACCCGCCAGCGATAGAGGGTGGACTCCTCCTCAGACGGTACCAGCTTGAGAACTTTTTCTGGGGGCCATTCGGTACCCATATCAAACTGGTGGGAGATAATCCGGGCCCCTGGCTGGAGCTGGCTAGCCAGTCTGGGCCGCAGCCGCAGGTTGAGGTGGGGCAGCAGATAGATAAACACCACCGTGGCGTCGTGGACGTCGCTCTCGTAGAGGTTCCCCACTCGAAAGCTCAGCCGGTCAGCCAGGCCCCTGGCAGCCGCCTTTTGCCGTGCCACCGCCACCTGGGCCGGGTCAATATCGATACCGACGCCGTGGCAGGGGCTTTGCAGGGCGGCGGCAATCAGTAGCCGCCCATCTCCACAGCCCAGGTCGTATACTCGATCGCCCCTGTCCAGCTCCGCCAGTTCAACCATGGCCTGGATGGCATCATCGGGGGTTGGAATAAAGGCGATATCCGGCTTCATCGAGTCGAGGCCGAGTCCTGGAGCCGGGCCCAGCGGGTTTGAATGTCCTCGATGGTGTAAAGCGAAGTGAAGCTCAGCCCTTTAGCCTCATACAGCTGCCGGCCCCCTTCCAGGCGATCCACCAGGGTGATCACGTGGTTGACCCGGTAGCCCGCCCCAATCAGCCGCTCCACCGCCTTCATCGCCGATCCGCCGGTGGTGACCACATCTTCTAACACCGCGATCGCCGTGCCCTCGGGCAGAGCCAGTCCCTCGATATAGGCCTGGGTGCCGTGGCCCTTGGCCTCTTTGCGAATAATCAGCGGAAACAGCGTGCGATCGCCGTAGACGCCCACCAGGCTAACGGCAGTGACCAGCGGGTCGGCGCCCAGGGTTAGGCCAGCCACCGCCGTCGTCTCCGGTGGAACTAAGTCAAGCAGTAGGCGCCCCACCAGCAGCGCCCCCTGGGGGTGGAGAGTAACCAGCTTGCCGTTGATGTAGTAGGTGCTGCGCTGGCCCGAGGTAAGCACAAAGTCGCCTTCCTGGTAGGCGCCCCGGCAGACTAAATCGAGCAGAGGCGATCGCAGGGCGGCGGTTTCTAGACCCAGCAGATCAGAAGCTGAGATATTCAGCAGTAGCTCGTCCATGGGGAGGGAATTCCTTAAAAATGCTCCAGTTTTCTGCGATCGCGTTATAAAGGACATGCA
>PYEQ01000643.1 GCA_003017785.1 filamentous cyanobacterium CCP5
CGCCAGTACCCGCCGAATCCGGTCCAGGGAGAGGCCCTGGCAAGAACGGACGATGTCGTCTATGGGACCACTCCCCTGACGACCCATGGAGGCCAGCAGCCGCTCAATTTCCCCCTTGATTTCCACCGGCGTGGGCAGGGCAAACTCGACCACCGTAATAATTTCTGCCAGGTCGTCTGGTACCACCAGCTGCGGTGACAAAATCACCAAGGTCTTAGGCTGAGCCCTCAGCAGACGGGCTAGGTTGCGCAGCTTGCGGGCCACCGCAATATCCTCTAAAAACCGGTGGAAGTCCCGCAGAACAAAAATAGCGGCTGCTCCGGCAGGGAGTTTTTCTAAGTGCTCCAGGGCCTGCAGCGGGTTGCGAATAGCCGTGCCAGCATCGTTGGGATTGCCCTGGTAGCCTTCGACAAAATCCCAGGTGTAGACCGCCCTACCCCCTTCCCGCTGGGCCGAGGCGGCGATCGCCGCCTCGGCCCGCTCTTCCTCGGCCGTGGGCAGATAAATTACCGGATACCGAGCTCTAATCAGCAGTCCCAACTCATCAACAAAGTTCATAGGGGCTAAGACTCTTCTGGCAGGGAAGCCTTCAGCTGGGCCAGGGCCGCCCAGCGTCTATCTACTTCGGTGACCGCATCACTCCCATCCACGGCAATACCGCCGCAGTCTGCCTGGCAAAGCTGCTGCTGGGGCAGCGCTAAACACAGCTGTTGATAAATCCAGTCCTGGGGATGAAAGTATCCGTGGGGGGGAAGCGTCTCTACCAGGTCTTCCCTGGACACCTCCCGCTCCAGGGGATAGTCTGCCTCTTCGAGGGGCTCCCGCAGCCAAATCAGCTCCTTGGAATTGGTTTCGAGGCGATGGTTATAGTTTTGCAGACAGCGATCGCAGGTGAGGGTGACAATGGCTTCGCCCCTTCCCTGCACCTCCAGGTAGCTGCCCTGGTGGGTAACCCGGACTTCTCCGCGGACGGGGGTCAGGGTTTCTAGGCCTTCTAAATGCTCTCCCACCTCCACCACCTGGGTCTTGCCAGGCTGCTTGAGGAGTTGGGGAATGTGAATCGCTCTCATCGCGCCTCTCCCGAAATTCAGCTTGAAACTCTATTCGGCAGGCTGTTCAGCAGGTTTCACCACCAGGCGTCGGTCGGGCTCTTTGCCCCGACTGAAGGTCTCCAACCCTTCGTAGTCTTTCAAGAAATTGTGTACCTGACGCCGCTCCGCCGAGGAAAGTCCCTGCACTTCTCGCTCTTCACCGCTGGCCAAAACCTCCTGGGCCGTGGCTTCGGCAGTGGCCTTCAGTTCGGCCATGCGCTGCTCACGATAGCCTGCTAGTTCAACGGTGAACGCCTGCTGTTCTTCTTGGGGTTTTTCCAGGTTGAGAATGGTGTTGGCTAGGTACTGCACCGCATCGAGCACCCCGCCCCGATCTCCGGTTAGATGGTGGATTTGGTCCTCCGACAGGGACGACTCATCGATCACCAGCCAGCAGCTATCTCCGGCCTCATTGTTGACTAGATTAGGCTTTACAGATGTCTCAATTCCCTGCAGTCTCAACAGGGACTGCAGCCATTGGGCACCTGCTTGCAAGTTTTCACTCATGGGCTGCGCTAGGCCTTTTTCTTCGAACGACCACCGGGTTCAAACGGCAATGACTTTTTGCGATCTTCATCGGCCGTAGCCTTGGCCGCCTCAGCGTCGACAATCTTCTGAAGATTCTCCGGCAGGGGTTCTTTGGAGAGAATAAACGACTGGATGGTCTGAAAGATATTCGCAATCAGCATGTACATCAGCACCCCAGCCGGCAGGGGAAAGAACAAGAACATGCCAGAGAAAATTAACGGCGTGAACTTGTTGATAGCGTTCTGCTGGGGGTTGTTGCTGCTGCCCCCCTGGCCTGTGAGCTGCTGGTTGACATAGAGGCTGAGACCGAAGAACAAAATCATCGCCAGGATATCCCAGTGGATGCTGCCATCTTCACCGGTGACGCCCACCCGACCAAGGGCTTCAATGAACAGAAAACCCTTTCCGGCGGCCAGGCCGGGAATCTCGATCTGAACCGTAGCATCTCCAGGGGCGAGGGCCATGACATGGCCCTGGTCATCCACATCAATCAGCTCTTCGCCCTTTGTTACCGTCCAGCGGGGGGCAAAATCGCGATCGCTGCTGTACTCAGAAATGATATCTTCCAGGGCTCGACCTTCCGTGTCTTGGAGGCGAATGTCTGTCTTTTCGCCCACCACCATCTTTTGGCCACCCGGAACGGAGGCCAGCACCGGAAAGTGGGAACCGTCAGAGACATAGATGGTCTTAGGGCCAGTAGAGAAATTCTGGGGCTGAATTTGCTCAATCTTTTCCTGGGGGAAGACCTGAAAATCGACGGTGTAGTCAATATTGGCAAACGGCGATCCCCGCAGGGTGGCAAACAGGGCAAACAGAATCGGCATCTGCAGCAGCACCGGAAAACAGCCCGCCAGGGGATTACCGAATTCTTTATAGACGCCGCTCATCTCCTGCTGGAGCTTGGCCGGGTCATCTTTGTAGCGCTCCTGAATTTCTTTCACCCGCTTCTGCATGGCGGGTTGAGCCACTTTCATCCGCCTCATATTGCGAATGGAGCCCGCATTGAGGGGATAAAGCGCGAACCGAATGACCAGGGTCAGAGCAACGATAGCTAAACCATAGCTGGGCACAATCCCGTAGAAAAAATCCAGGATTGGCAGCATGATGTTGTTCGAAAGAAATCCAATGCCAAAATCCATGCGCTTTTTCGACCCCAGGGGCCTTGCTTCCTAATTACCGACTCTACTCTACCTAAAACCGGAACGGCCTGATCACCTAGCGATCGCCAAGAGCACCGCTAACGGACTTAGCCTTGGGTGAAATCTTGTCGCTAACGTAGTCGTAGACTTCTCGGAACCTGGGCATAGCCCGAAGCTCTAGGCGGCTGCCGTCCTTTAAAGTGACGACCATATCACCCC
>PYEQ01000644.1 GCA_003017785.1 filamentous cyanobacterium CCP5
AGATGTGTATAAGAGACAGCCTCTCCACCTACCAGGCCGCTTTTGTTCAATCCGTAGCCCAGGTCAATAAGTGGGGCAGCACCACCCACATCAGCGTCATCGACGAAGAGGGGAACGCGGCCAGTATTACCAGTTCTAACGGGGAGGGGTCTGCCTATGTGATTCCCGGTACCCAAATCATGGTGAACAACATGCTGGGGGAAGAAGACCTCAACCCCAACGGGTTCCACACCTGGAGTCCGGGGCAGCGAATGTCATCGATGATGGCCCCAACGATTTTGCTGGAGCACAACCGTCCCCGGTTGGTGCTGGGTTCGGGCGGTTCAAATCGCATTCGCACCGCCATCTTGCAGGTCATCTCCAACGTAATTGACTTCGGGATGGATCTGTCCGAGGCGGTAAACTGCCCCCGCATTCACTGGGAGCGGGGGGTGCTGCACCTGGAACCCGGCTACGATCGCAGCGTTTTGCCCAGCCTCCCCCCTGAAACCGATGACTGGATCTGGTGGCAGCAGCCGAACATGTTTTTTGGCGGCGTCCATGCCGTGGCCGTGGATGAGTCTGGCCGCATTGACGGGGCCGGCGATCAGCGCCGAGGGGGAGCCACTGCCCGCAGCTAAACCCTGGCCAATTGTCACGGCTGGGGAATTGCGTTAGTGATAGCTAAGGCGTTTTTCGACGTGAGCACTTTTGATTCAGTCTTTGAGGCCATCCGTACAGCCCACCTGGGCTGGAGCGATCTCGTCCCCCCCCGAAGAATTTGACTTAACTCCCCTGATGGTCATTGCTGGTGAACTACCGCCAGGGCTGCGGGGATCCCTGTATCGCAACGGGCCGGCCCGGCTAGAGCGCAATGGCCAGCGGGTCGGCCACTGGTTTGATGGCGATGGTGCAGTGTTGGGGGTGCATTTTGACGGATCTGAAGCCGTTGCCACCTATCGCTATGTGCGCTCTGCCGGGTTAAAGGCTGAAGAGGTGGCGGGTCACTATCTGTATGCTGGCTACGGGAGTCTGGCCCCGGGCCGAATCTGGCAGCGCTGGCAGTCCCAGCTTAAGAACGTCGCGAATACATCAGTGTTAGCCCTGCCGGAGCGCCTGCTGGCCCTCTGGGAAGGGGGATTTCCCCATCAGCTAGATCCCCTGACCCTGGCGACCCAGGGGATAGACGACCTGGGGGATTTACAGCCAAACGAGCCCTATTCAGCCCACCCCAAGCGCCATCCCCGCACCGGGGAGATTTTTAACTTTGGGCTGGTGGCGGGGGCAAACGCGACTCTGATGCTCTATCGCAGCGATGCCAAGGGACGGATTCGCCATAAGGCTGCCATTCCCCTCAACGGCATTCCCCTCATCCATGACTTTGTGCTCGCCGATCGCTACCTGGTGTTCTGCGTTCCGCCCCTGCGGCTGAATGCGTTTCCAGCCGTGGTGGGACTGGCCAGCTTTAGCGACTCCCTGGCCTGGCAGCCCAAGCGGGGCACTCAGATCGTCGTGGTGGATGCGGAGAATTTTGACGTGGTGGCCTGGCAGCAGGTGGATCCATGGTTTCAGTGGCACTTTGGCCGTGGCTGCCTGGATCTAGACGAGATTGTCTTTGAAGCGATCACCTATCCAGACTTTGCCACCAACAGCCGCCTGAAGGAATTTGCCAGCGGAGAAATGCACACCGAGGCCAGGGGACAGCTGCGGCAGTTCCGCCTCGATCCGCGCACCGGCAAAATTTTAGAGCAGACGACGCGGCTCGATCGCTCCTGTGAGCTGCCAGTGGTACCCCCAGGAGATCCTCTGCTAGCGCCGACGTTTTTAGTCTGCGATCGCCCCGATCGCCCCACCGGTCAGCTGTTTAATGCCCTGGCTCGGCTTGATGCCAATGGCCATCTTACCGTCGCAGACATGGGACCGCAGCACTATCCCTCGGAACCGATCTGGGCGGCAGACTGCCAGGATCTCCACCGGGCCTGGGTGTTATCCGTGGTCTACGATGGCGAGGCCGACACCAGCGAAATTTGGATTTATGACGCCGAGGGACTGGATGGTAACCCCGTTTGTCGGCTGGGTCTCCCCCAGGTGATTCCCCACAGCTTTCACGGCACCTGGCAGCCCCGGTAGGCAGTCTGTTCCTAGTCATGTTCTCCAGGGGCAAACCACATTCGCCACTCCTGATATGATTGCGGCAAATTTGCCGTCGAGGAGTTCAAAACCCGTGTTTGAATCGTTTCAATACATTATTGACGCTATTCCCAATCTGCTTCGGGGCGCCGTGATTACCGTGCAGCTGACGGCGCTCTCGGTGTTCCTAGGGCTGATTGGCGGTACCCTGCTGGGCATTGCCCGACTTTCTCCCCTCAAGCCCCTGAGCCTGTTTAGCCGGGTCTACATCGACTTTTTTCGGGGAACGCCGCTGCTGGTACAGATTTTCATGATTTACTTCGGCATTCCGGCGCTGGTTCAGGGCATGGGCATGCAGCTGACCTTCAACCGGCTGGTAGCTGCGGTGCTGGCCCTCAGCCTCAACTCGGCGGCCTACCTGGCTGAAATCGTCCGGGGAGGGATTCAATCCATCGAGCAAGGGCAGCGAGAAGCCGCCGAATCCATCGGCCTCGATCCCATGCAGACCATGGGCTACGTGATTTTTCCCCAGGCCTTTCGGCGGATGATTCCTCCCCTGGGGAACGAGTTTATTACCCTACTAAAGGACACCAGCCTGGTGGCGGTGATTGGCTATGAAGAACTCTTTCGCCAGGGCCAGCTGATCGTGGCCCAAAACTATCGCTCCTTTGAGATTTACACCACGGTGGCGATCGTCTATCTGATTCTCAACACTCTGGCCTCTCAGGCATTTGGCCTATTAGAGAACTGGATGGATCCGGCGAAGAAATCCCAGCGCCGCATCCAGGCGACTGCACCGG
>PYEQ01000645.1 GCA_003017785.1 filamentous cyanobacterium CCP5
CCGGTCGATCAGCTCCTTCGGGATCTCCGGAAGGTCGTCGGTGTAGGGATCGCATCGGGCATCGCCCCAGGACCGGATGACGTCCTTGTCGAAGGACGGCGGGCGGCCTCCTTCGGCAAAGGCCTTCTGGTATCCGTCGGCCAGCCAGAAGCGGGAACTGTCCGGCGTGTGGATCTCGTCGGCCAGCACGATCGTCCCGCCCGCGATCGCAACCGCCGGTCAGCCAGCGTACAGAGCCACTACAAGCGCCAGCGCCAGGCCAGCCAGGCGTCTGACACCCAGGTGGATGTGTGGCTACGAACGGTCTATAACCCGGTTGATCGGTGGGTCGCCCAGATTTTATCTCCCCTGAAGCAGGAACTCCGCACCCTTTCAGGCGATCCCTTCGACGACGAGCTGATGGAGGGCTTTCAGACCTACCTAGAAGACTGCCGTACCCTGCTCGACAAGGCCCAGGCTAAGTTTCAGTCCATGCCTAACCCGGCGATGACGGCTAAGGTGGCCGCCAACCTTTACCACTGCTTGAATCAGCTCCAGGACGGTATCGAAGAAATGGAGCGCTTCACCTACTGCTACGAAGAAAGCTACCTGCACACTGGCCAGGAACTGTTTCGGATCTCTACCCAGCTGCGCCGGGAAGCCAGAGCCAGAATCAAAGAAGTTGTCTAGGCTACCGCCTAGGCCACTCCCTTTCTCCCCAATTTCCCTCATCGTTCCACGCCCCCTAACCGCTTTTTCCCCTTAGCCCTTCTATCTCAACGCCCTATCTCTCTCTATCGATGGGCGCAGGCTCTACAGGAGAGGGGAGAGCGATTCTGTTTACATTGCTTAACGTAAAAGCAATGCAGTTATGTTCTCAACCCTTTATGAAACCCGCTCGTTACTTCAGCCTGATGGCAGGCATCTTTTTCCTCGCTCTGGGGCTGGCTGGCTTTGTGCCCGCCTTCGTCAGTGAACCCACTGCCATTCCCGAGTCCATCCAGAGATTTGGCATTATCGGTGACTTTGGGTATCTATTCGGCATTCTGCCGGTGAGCGCTGGCCACAGCATCATTCACATCGTGGCTGGTGTGCTAGGCATTGCGGCCTCCATTTCCCTCGACGGGGCTCGGCTTTATTCTGGTCAGATGGCGATCGCCTTTGGTCTGCTGACCGTCCTTGGTCTAGTGCCCGTGGCCAACACCCTATTCGGCATTGCCCCCATCTACGGTGCTGCTGTCTGGCTCCATGGGGCCACTGCGGTAGTTGCCGCCTACTTCGGCTTCTTTGCTAAGCCTAGCCTGCTGCGCATCTACGACCAGCAGTTGGGTTCCGAAGAGACCGTAAGCTAGATTGTCTCTGGATGATCTGGTTTAGATTCCTTAGACAGACGCCCCTCAAACGGGGCGTTTTTTTGTAGCTTGGCCTCCATCGGTAAACAGCTATCCCTGACAACTGTCGCCACGGGCAATCAGGCAACTCGCTACAATTAGAAGATCTTGTCTGTCTGTTCAAACTTTTCTTCCCCGCCTGACCATGCCCCTGCCCGTAGTCGCTGTTATCGGTCGTCCTAATGTGGGTAAATCCACCCTGGTAAACCGCTTTGCCGGTTCTAAGGATGCCATCATTCACGATCAGCCGGGGATGACCCGCGATCGCACCTATCAGCCCGCCTTCTGGCAGGACCGAGAATTTATGGTGGTGGATACCGGGGGCCTAGTGTTCGAAGACGACACCGAGTTCTTGCCCCACATCCGCGAACAGGCCCTCTCTGCTCTGAAGGAGGCCAGCGCCGCAGTGATGGTGGTCGATGGTCAAAGCGGCCCGACGGAAGGGGATCAGGAAATTGCCACCTGGCTGCGGCAGCAGGGGGTGCCGGTGGTGCTGGCAGTGAACAAATGTGAATCGGTGGATCAGGGATTGATCCAGGCGGCGCAGTTTTGGGAACTGGGGCTGGGTGAGCCCTATCCAGTATCGGGCATCCACGGCAGTGGCACGGGCGAGCTGCTGGACGAGCTGATTGAGCACCTGCCGGTCTACGTGCCGGAGGACGAAATCGAAGAGATCCGCATCGCCATTGTCGGTCGCCCCAACGTGGGCAAGTCCAGCCTGTTGAATGCCTTTGTGGGGGAGAACCGGGCGATTGTTAGTCCGGTTTCAGGGACGACCCGGGATGCGATCGACATGCAGGTGGTGCGGGGCGACCAGATCTATCGGCTGATTGACACCGCTGGCATTCGCAAAAAGAAAAGCGTGGACTACGGCCCCGAGTTCTTCGGCATCAACCGCGCCTTCAAGGCCATCCGCCGGGCCGACGTGGTGCTGCTGGTGATCGACGCCGTCGATGGCGTTACCGAACAGGACCAAAAACTGGCGGGGCGCATCGAAGAAGACGGACGGGCCTGCGTGGTGGTGGTGAATAAGTGGGATGCCATTGATAAGGACTCTTACACTATCTACGACTTCGATCGCCAGATTGATGGCCGCCTCAATTTTGTTAGCTGGGCCAAACGCATCTACGTCAGTGCCCTCACCGGCCAGCGAGTCCCAAAAATTCTCAACCTGGTGGATGCCGCAGTGGAACAGCACCGGCGACGGGTGACCACCTCCGTGGTCAACGAAGTCCTAGAAGACGCCGTCAGCTGGCACACTCCGCCGACCACTCGCCAGGGCCGCCAGGGCCGCATCTACTACGGCACTCAGGTCAGCGCCCGTCCCCCCAGCTTTACCCTGTTCGTCAATGATCCGAGGCTGTTAAAAGAAGGCTACCGTCGCTACATCGAGCGCCAGTTTCGCGAGAACCTCGGTTTTGAGGGCACCCCGATTCGGATGTTTTGGCGGGGCAAGTCCATGCGAGATTTAGAACGGGGCAGCGCTAACCGGGCGACTAAGGTTTAATTCTCCTCACTCTGTAGTTTTGGTTTTAGCGGTGCTTCAGACGGCTCGATGTTTCAGTCCTCCCTCATCCCCAGCC
>PYEQ01000646.1 GCA_003017785.1 filamentous cyanobacterium CCP5
GGGTGCCGCAGCGGAATTTGAATGCCGTGGCCAATGCGCATCAGGTAGGGCAGCAGCTGCGGGTGATCACCGTCGACGGTTTCGTAGAGGTGGCCGGTTGTCTTGAGGCCCAGGTCTTGGGCGCGCTGATAGAGCTGGGTGAATTCATCCATGCGATCGCCGTAGTTGGCATCACCCCCGGCCACATCCACCGCGCAAACGTACTCGGGGTACTGACCGGCTAGCTCTACAATCGCCCGATTGACCTCATAGGGTAGCCGCGAGTGCATGCAGAGAATTTGCTTGGTCACAATCGGATACTCGGGCTGCTGGCTGGCCCGGCCCACGATCTCGACAATTTCGGCCATTGCCTCAATGCGCTGGTTTTGGGGCAAATGCTCGGGGGTGCGCAGGTAGGGGGTGTAGCGCAGCTCCAGGTAGGCCAGATTTTCAAAGATGTACGCCCCGCGAATCAGGCGGTAGATGAAGTAAGGCAGCGCCTCGTGGGTTTGCACGCTCTCAACCAGGGTGTGCAGCTCCAGGTACTCCGCCAATGTGTTGCGGGGGCGGGTATAAAACTGCTCAAACGCCGGATAGTCGGCAAACTGACCCGAGAGGTCGGGGCGGTTGCGCTCAAAGTAGCGCCACAGCACTCTAGGTACCACCGAACCGCCCAGGTGGCGGTGTAGTTCAGCATATAGACTCACGGTAACCTCCGCCTTAGTAGATTTTTGGTTGGTTGGGTCTGCGATCGCCCGCTTGACCGCTCGCTCTAAGGGCCCGCTTCTGGGGCTGTTTTTAGGGGCTAGTCTTGTGACTATCGCAAATCCGAAGGAAATCTAAAGAAATGTAAATTCGGTATCCATCTGTTCTACCGCATATTTTACTAATTGGGTATAAGGTTAAATACATTTAATTTGCTGGTAGTTCAGGCCTCAGTGAGCGTTGACTTGGTTCATCCCTGCGAAAAATTGAGTTGACACAATTACATTTGCTTAGTGATAATGGGAATTTGTGTGAACTTTAGAAGCTGAATTCCCTTGGCAAACGTTGTAGTAATTGGGGCCCAGTGGGGCGACGAAGGTAAGGGCAAAATTACCGATTTGCTGAGTCGTTCGGCAGACGTAGTTGTGCGCTACCAGGGCGGGGTTAATGCAGGGCACACCGTCGTCGTTAAAGATCAAACCTTCAAGCTGCACCTGATTCCCTCTGGCATTCTCTACCCCGATACCGAGTGCGTGATTGGCAGTGGCACCGTGATCGACCCCAAGGCGCTAATTGGTGAGCTCGATAAGCTCGACGAGCTAGGGATTTCGTCCAAAAACCTCTTCATTTCAAATGCGGCCCACGTCACCATGCCCTACCACCGCCTGATCGATCAGGCGGCCGAGGAGCGCCGGGGCAACCACAAAATTGGCACCACCAAGCGCGGTATCGGCCCCACCTACGCCGACAAGTCCGAGCGCATCGGCATTCGTGTCATCGATTTAATGGACTACACCCGTCTGCGCAAGCAGCTAGAGTGGACAGTCCAGTACAAAAACGGCATTCTCGAAAAGCTCTACGATCTAGAGCCGCTCGACCCCGCTGCGGTTATTGATGAGTACATTGAGTACGCTGAGCGGCTGCGGCCTCACATTATCGATAGTTCGCTGCACGTCTACCAGGCCATTCGCCAGCGCAAAAACGTGCTGTTTGAGGGGGCCCAGGGCACTCTGCTCGACCTCGATCACGGTACCTATCCCTACGTCACCTCCTCTAACCCGGTGGCGGGTGGGGCCTGCATTGGCACCGGCATTGGCCCCACGGTGATCGATCGCGTCATTGGGGTGGCCAAGGCCTACACCACGCGTGTGGGCGAAGGCCCCTTTCCCACGGAGCTGACCTGTGGGGTGGGCGAACTGCTCTGCGATCGCGGGGCTGAGTTTGGCACCACCACGGGCCGCCGCCGCCGCTGCGGCTGGTTCGATGCCGTGATCGGTCGCTATGCCGTCCGCATCAACGGCCTTGACTGTCTGGCCATCACCAAGCTCGACGTGCTCGACGATGTCGATGAGATCGAGGTGTGCGTGGCCTACGAGCTCGACGGGGAGCGCTGCGAAGAGCTACCGGCCAGCCCCGAGGCCTTTAGCCGCTGCCAGCCGATCTACAAAACCATGCCCGGCTGGAAACAGCCCACTGACCACTGTAGATCGCTCAGCGACCTGCCCAAAGCGGCGCTCGACTACCTCAAGTTTTTGGCCGAGCTGATGGAGGTGCCGATCGCGATCGTGTCGCTGGGGGCCAGCCGCGACCAGACCATTATCGTAGAAGACCCCATCCACGGGCCAAAGCGGGCGCTGCTCTACGAGAATGGTGAACCTCAGGTGGCTTAAAGCCGAGGTGTCGTCAAGTTTGTCTTTTTGAATGAGTTATCAACGGGGGGATTTTCCATGGAACTGACTATTGAATGTAAATCGCGCGATCCGAAGGCCAAGCCTAATGCGCTGCGCCGTCAGGGGCTGCTGCCCGCCGTGCTGTACGGCCACGACGGTACTGAGTCGGTGTCGCTAACCGTCGACCAGCATGAGGCCGATATGCTGCTGCGCAAGGCTGCGGTCAACAACACCATGATTGACCTGCAAATTCCTGACCTGTCGTGGAATGGCAAGGCGCTGCTGCGGGAAGTGCAGTCGCACCCTTGGAAAAACTTGGTGTACCACCTCAGCTTCTTTGCGGTTAAAGCGCAGGATGCGGTCGAAGTGGGCGTTGCCCTCAACTTTATAGGTGAGCCTACCGGCGTTCAAAACGAAGGCGGCGTGCTCAACACCGAGGTCAACGAAGTCACCGTCAAGTGTAAGGCGATCGACATTCCCGAGACCATCGACGTCGATGTGTCGGGTCTGGGCGTCGGCGATTCGCTAACCGTGGCCGACCTGGTGCTGCCCGAGGGCGCTGTGGTGGCAGGTGACCAAACTCAAACCATTGCTACC
>PYEQ01000046.1 GCA_003017785.1 filamentous cyanobacterium CCP5
AAGTGATGCATGAGCGGAATGCGCACAACTTCCCCCTCGACTTGGCAACCGTCAAGGCTCCTGAAATCGTGGGCTAGTAGATTGCTGAATTGCAGCGTCTGACTTAGCTAGATGGAGTGCCTCCCCTGGGGGCACTTCTTGCTTTAAATAACAGTTTTGATAAGGGTTTCTGAGCGGCTCAATCAATGACAAAACGCAATCTGGATTCCGAAACAGTCGATCGCATCATTGAAATGGCGTGGGAAGACCGAACTCCTTTTGAGGCGATCGAGATTCAGTATGGGCTGAACGAGAAGCAGGTAATTGCATTAATGCGGAAGGAGATGCAAGCCTCTAGCTTCAAGATGTGGCGAAAACGAGTAACAGGACGGAAAACCAAACATTTGCAAAAGCGCGGATTTATTGAGGGCAGGTTCAAATCCCATAACCAGAAATAAATTTGACGCTAGCAGGATTGACCACAGCCGATAGATGAGGAATGTCTGGCAGACGTGGTTTAATCGGAGGATGTCTGCAAACAAGCCACTTGACTCTTCCTATATACCCTGCCATGACTTCTTGGTATCAGCTTGACACTCAGCACACTCTACAACAGTTAGAAACTCGTCCATCTACTGGGCTGAGTCACCGCGAGTCTAGCGAACGCCTATCTCAGTATGGGTTAAACGAACTTGTAGAACGTCCACCGAAAAGTCCCTGGCGGATGCTATGGGAGCAGTTTACCGCCACGATGGTTTTAGTCCTGATTGGAGCGGCGGTCGCCTCTGCCATTTTTGGCGACTGGGTTGATACGGCTGCAATTATGGCGATCGTGATTTTTAACGGGCTGCTTGGCTTTATCCAGGAATACCGGGCAGGGAAGGAATTTGCGGCTCTAAAGCGCATGGCTGTGCCTAAGGCGAGGGTGTGGCGTGAGGCAGAGTGGCATTTGATTACGGCGCGGGAACTGGTTCCCGGAGATATTATTCAGCTTGAAGATGGCGATCAGGTTCCTGCCGATTGTCGCTTACTGGAAAGCATTAACCTCCGTACTCAGGAGTCTGCTTTTACGGGGGAATCCGAATCGGTGGAAAAAACGATCGCCCCAATTGACATTCCTGAATTGCCGATCGCCGATCGCCACAACACGGTGTTCATGGGAACGACCGTCACCTATGGCCGGGCGAAAGCAGTAGTGACCGCAACGGGCATGGAAACTGAGTTGGGCAAAATTGCTCATTCTATGCAGTCCGTTGAGCAAGAGCAAACCCCACTCCAGCGACGGCTTGAACAGTTAGGACAACGGTTGGCACTGGCGGCGGTGCTATTAGTTGCGGTCATTTTTGCGATCGGCATTTTTCGCGGCGGATCATTTAATGATTTATTTTTGACCTCGGTGAGCCTTGCAGTTGCCATTATCCCAGAAGGGTTGCCTGCGGTTGTAACGATTGCACTGGCGATCGGCTCCCAGCGAATGTTAAAACGGCAAGCCCTCATCCGCAAATTGCCTGCGGTGGAAACCCTCGGTTCAGTAACGACGATTTGCTCGGATAAAACCGGGACGCTCACTGAAAACCGGATGACCGTAACGATTCTGTCTCTGGCAGGCGAACGGGTAGACATGCGGGAGTCCTTTGCCCAAATCACCTCGCGCTTGGATGGCAAAAAGTCAATCTTCAAGCCTGGTGAGGGGGTTCCTTTACCACCTTCAATGGCTGTAACGCTGGTTGGCAGTGCGCTTTGCAATAATGCCCTCGTACCCGATGAACAGAATGCCCAATCTGAATCGTCTGATTCTGGGCAGCCCGATTCTGAGCAGCCCGTCAATGAACAAAAAGCGTTGGGCGATCCCACTGAAATTGCCCTAGTGGTGGCAGCCGATCGCCTCGGTTTAGACAAAGATGATTTGGAAGAACTCCTGCCTCGCGTTGCAGAAGCCCCCTTTGACTCCGATCGCAAACGTATGACCACCATCCACAAAATTGAGCAGGAGAATGGCCACTGGAAAGGACACAATCCTTCTGCCCAACTGCTGCCCCCCCTATCCGCCTTTCCGGCATCCAACTACATCGCTTTTACCAAAGGGGCCGTGGATGGCTTAATTCAGATTTCCAGTCACGTTTGGAAAAGCGATCGGATGGAGCCAATGAACGCTGACTGGCAGCAGACCATTCAGCAAAGTAATGATAAACTGGCTGCCTCTGGAACCCGCGTGTTGGGTGTAGCGTTTCGCCCCTTAGATGAACTGCCCGAACCCAACCGAGAGCTTCACGTTGAGCAAGATCTGATTTTTGTTGGGCTGATTGGCATGCTTGACCCGGCTCGTCCGGAAGCCAAAGAAGCAGTGGCAACCTGTACTGATGCGGGAGTTCGCACCGTGATGATTACCGGCGACCATCCCCTTATGGCAAAACACATTGCCGAAGAGTTGGGCATTTCTCAAAACGGTCAATATTTAACTGGGCAAGACCTGAATCAGCTTTCAACGGCAGATTTAGAGAACCAAGTAGAATCTGTATCGGTTTATGCACGGGTTTCTCCTCAGCAAAAACTGAAAATTGTCGAGGCATTAAAAAATCGCGGTCACATTGTCTCCATGACGGGGGATGGCGTGAACGATGCACCTGCCCTGAGCAAGGCAGATATTGGGGTGGCAATGGGCATCACCGGAACCGATGTGGCCAAGGAGGCGGCCGATATGGTGCTGCTGAATGATAACTTTGCCACGATCGTTGCTGCCGTTGAAGAAGGGCGAGTCATTTATGACAACATCCGCAAATTTATTCGCTATACCCTGACGGGAAACGTGGGCGGCGTGGTAATTATGCTGTTTGCCCCCATGCTGGCCATGCCCCTACCATTGGAACCGATTCAGATTCTTTGGATTAACCTCCTGGCAGATGGTCTGCTGGCCCTGGCCCTCAGCGTTGAACCGGCCGAAGATAATGTGATGCGTCGTCCTCCCTACCCCCCCAACGAAAGTGTCTTTAGCCGAGGCGTGGGACGAGACATTATCTGGGTTGGGCTGCTGATGGGGATTACATTCCTGGGATTGGGCTACTGGGTCTGGATGCTGGGCTGGGAAAATTGGCAAACAATGGTCTTTGCAACGCTTGCCTTCTCTCGAATCAGTTTGGCGTTGACCATGCGATCGGAACGGGACTCACTTTTTAAATATGGCATACTCAGCAACCGTCCGATGCTGGCTGCTGTCCTGCTCACCTTTGCCCTACAACTGGCCGTCATCTATATTCCCTGGATTGAGCCGATTTTCCGCACCAACGCACTCTCAGGACAAGAACTGCTGATCTGCCTCGCAACAAGCACGATCGGCTTTTGGGCAGTTGAGGTGGAGAAGTGGGTCTTGCGGAAACGAAGACATAAGCGATAAGGGGAATTGGGGAGCGGAGGGTGGCAATTACGCGATCGGTTAGGGGAAGCGAGCACGCTTTAATCTTCCGCAACGCAGGCATTTTACCTACCAATCTTGCTGAGAAGCCCATCCCACAACCAGTTTGAGTAAGTTGCTTTCCCTGCCATGAGGGGCAAGAAATTCAATAAAGTGATGGTAAAGGCGGACAAAAACTTCTTTAAGACCGCATCTCCTGTAATAGGATGTTGTTCAGAATTACTTAATATTAAGCTTACGGGTTTGTAACAATTCCGGTAGTCACGTTCCAAGAGGGGATTATTTTGAGTCTTCACACTGATACAATTCCGGCTCACGGCGGACAATTAATTAACCGTATCTGCACGTCAGAACAACGAGCAGAGTTCTTAGATAAGGCTGACCATTTGCCCGTTGTCCAGTTAGACGAACGCGCTTTTTCTGATTTAGCCATGATTGCGATCGGTGGGTTTAGCCCTCTAAGCGGGTTTATGGAAAAGGCAGACTACGATCGCGTTGTTAATGAAATGCATCTGGCAAACGGGTTGCCCTGGTCAATTCCAGTGACGCTATCCGTTACGGCAGCCGTTGCAGAACCCTTGAAGGAAGGTGGATTAGTCCGGCTCGACGATCCATTGGGTCGCTTTGTCGGAGTTCTCCAACTGACTGAAAAATATACTTACGATAAAGTCCATGAGGCTTTGCACGTTTATCGCACTAATGAAGAACAACATCCAGGGGTGAAAGTTGTTTATCACCAGGGTGAAGTCAACTTAGCTGGGCCGGTCTGGCTGCTTCAGCGTGATCCTGACCCTCGTTTCCCCACCTATCAAATTGACCCGGCTGAATCGCGAGCTTTATTCCGCGAAAAGGGATGGAAAACGGTCGTCGGTTTTCAAACGCGCAACCCCATTCACCGGGCCCACGAATATATTCAAAAATGCGCCCTTGAAACGGTTGATGGACTGTTCCTACACCCGCTCGTGGGGGCAACAAAGTCCGATGATATTCCGGCAGATGTGCGGATGCGCTGCTATGAAATCATGATGGAAAACTACTTCCCGCGCGATCGGGTAATTCTAGCCATTAACCCGGCCGCCATGCGCTACGCTGGCCCTCGTGAAGCCATTTTCCATGCCTTGGTGCGAAAAAACTATGGCTGCACCCACTTCATCGTGGGACGCGATCATGCTGGAGTGGGGGATTATTACGGCACCTATGACGCTCAGCATATTTTTGATGAGTTTGATCCATCTGCCCTCGGCATTGCCCCGATGAAATTTGAACACGCCTTCTACTGCACTCGTACTCAGTCAATGGCAACGACTAAGACCAGTCCCAGCTTGCCAGAAGAGCGCATCCATCTATCGGGAACCAAAGTCCGGGAGATGCTGCGTCGAGGTGAACTACCACCACCTGAATTTTCTCGTCCAGAGGTGGCTGCTGAATTGGCAAGAGCTATGCAGAACAACTCAAATTAAAAGAACTGAGTCCTACCATTCAAGCTTTTCGCTGACAGGCGGTTAGCGCAAATCTTAAGACTCTATGGGGCATTCCTGATTAATGCCCCTCTTTTTGTAAGATAGTCGCCACTCTCAAACAAACGTAAAACTGAATTGCTGGCAGACTGAGCAAAGGCTAGCTAGCATGGTGAGGCGTAATTGAGAGTTTTTGTCGTTTTTTGCAGGGTACTGCATTCTGTTATGGGAAAATCTTTGTTTTCTAAATTCAGCCTCCCCTTGATGATTCCAGCAACTGTGTTTACGGTTGGTGTGAATATGCTATCTGCCGCTGCTCAACCTGAAGCCATTTATAGCCCCGTCCCTCTGGCTGCGGGCAGTGAAGTGACAGATGTTCTCTCAGAGAGTGATATTCCTACCGGCTACGGTGGTTTCTACCGGGACTATACGGTAACTTTTGCGGAAGGCGACATGGTACTCATGGATCTACGATCCGAAGAATTTGATACGATCATTGCGCTAATTGCCCCCGATGGGAGGACGATCGGCGAAAATGATGATGGCCCAGATGGCACAACCAATTCACTGCTATTTACCCGAATTGTCCAAGCAGGGGATTACATTGTTCGAGTCAGCCCCTACGCTGGGCAAGGTATGGGAACTTTTACCCTCAACGTCATTCGACTACAGCCTGTGGATGAATAGGGCGATCGACGCTGCATCAAGGACTGGGAGTGGAACGCCAAGAAGCTAATCTTTGTATTTACTGCCCAGTCCCTAAAAAAGCTTGCCAAGGTTTCCAATATTTTGCTATCTTAATCAAGCACAGATAAATGCCTCGCCGGGATAGCTCAGTTGGTAGAGCAGAGGACTGAAAATCCTCGTGTCGGCGGTTCAAGTCCGCCTCCTGGCATTCAAGTAAATCAAGCAGAAAGTCCTGAAGCCAAAGGTTTTAGGACTTTCTCTTTTCGGGGCTTGACTGAGGTCCGCTCATTTTTTGGGTGATTTTAGAACAGGTTGGGGTAATTATTGGGGTAAGGATTTTTAGTACAAGGGTTTCATTCCTGGAGATTTTGCGGTGTACTCCGCTTCCTTGCCTCGCAAAGCTTCCAAGGGCTCTGCCTAACCTGAGTTCGGGATAAGGAAAGAAGGGGCCTCCGACCAACCCACCACCCGTTTCGAAAACAAGTCGATGATGACGGCCAGATACAGCCATCCTTCGGTGGCCCAGATATAGGTGATGTCGCCCACCCACCCCCGGGCTGGTTCCGTCGCTATGAAGTCCCGGTTCAAAACATTGTCAGCTATCGGCCAAGCATGCTCAGAATCGGTTGTCACTTTGAATTTGCGCCGAACTCGAGCGCTGATGCCGAGTTTGGCCATTAAACGTACTACCCGTTGACGGCTGATGGCTAAGCCCTGGGTCGCTAAAACCGCCTCCTGAATTCGAGGGGGAGCCGTAGCTTTGACGACTGGCGTCATACATCTGTTGAATCCGTTGAGTCAAGAGCTCATTCTCATGGGTTCTCGGGACGACCGGGCGCTTACACCAGGCGTAGTAGCCGCTCCTGGCTCCCTTTAGCACTTGGCACATCAGGGCAATGGGGAAATTCACTTTCTCAGCCTGGATTAGCTCATATCGCTGGAGCTTTCCTGTGCGTAGAGCGCAGCTCGCGCGCAGCAGACGATGGCTACTTTTTTTAAGCAATCGCTCCCCATTTGAACGCGCTTGAGTTCTCGTTCTAACTGATTGAGCTCTTGACGCTCCGCAGAGGTGAGTTGACCTTGACCCTCACCTGAGGCATCAATCTGGGCTTGTTTCACCCATTTGCGCAACGCACTTTCGGTCAACGCTATTTCTCTGGCCACTTGGCTGACCGGTTTACCGGACTGGGTGACGATTTATACAGCCTCGGCTTTCTGCTCGCCTGTCAATGTCCTACGCGACTTTTGCCTCATCTGAACGTTCTCCTTCGGTATCGACTCTGCGGGAATGTCCACTTTTTCGAGGTCAGATCATTGAACTGGGTAAACTCCTCAAATAGCTCTGGTACAGAAGTCTGTAGATGGCTGCACAAATCCATCTTGTAGCGCTTGAGGGTTGGATCGAAATGGCCGGACAGTATATCTAACTCAATTTGGGGCGCCTCAGCCACCGCTACCCGTCGATCAGTGACGGAGTCGGGTAGATTAATGAACAGGAAATATCGTTGCCCTCATGCCGCCAGCCTAGGTGGAGACGCCCACGATCTACCGTAATAGAAAGGTTTCCTTTCTTCGCTTTAGCAGTTTTCAGTTTAGTAGCGTTGGACATCTGGGCATCCTCTAACAGGATCGCACTGGATCGATCCACTCTGACTCTCGATCTAAATTAGGCCTAAAGTGATCCAAAATGGCCTAGAACTTTCTGCAGACCAACCAGGGCGTACATCAAATCAACCTTTTGTTGATTACCGGTGAAATGGTTGTTCTGGCGATGTTTGAGAGAATGGAGAATAGGAGATTCGAACTCCTGACCTCTGCGGTGCGATCGCAGCGCTCTACCAGCTGAGCTAATTCCCCAAAGCATTTATTAGACTAGCTCATTTTTGAGAATTTACGACTGAGGGAATGATTTCAGGGCTGACCTTGAACGTGTCCCAAAAGCGACCGAGCCGAATCTGCAGATTGAAGGAGGCAGAGATTCGATCGGATGATAGATGTAGCCAGCCGACGGTCTGTGGTCAACTGAAGTATGCGTTAACGATCCCCGCAGCCTGAATAGTGTTTGCTTCGGATCGCAAGGAGTATTTATGACCCAGCCTAAAACTGATACGACTCAAATTTCTGACCAGTCTACGGATCAGGTGTTTGCAGCCTATAACAGCCTGGGAACGGATGAAAAGCTAGCCTTCCTTTATTACGTTTACAAAGCTATGGGGGATTCGATTACACCAGCAGCCCCTAACGCGGCTGACCCCGATCTTTCCGGCAACTTAGTGACTGAGTTGTACTCGCTATCGAAGGATGAACAGCTCGAAGCCATGCGCAGTATTGTTGGTCGTACCGATAGTCGCCTGTCGCGTCTATACGGTGGGCTGGCCTCCAAAAATCAGCTGTTTGTCTGGTACGCCTGGGCCAAGGAAATGGGCGATCGCGTGGTAGATATGCCCAAGGGCTATCAGGCTTCTGATGATGTCAAGGAGGTTTTAAGCCAGCTTAAAGAAGTTGATTTTGAATCACAGATTTCCTTCTTGAAGGAAGCCGCTAGTCAGATGGGCTATAGCGATATCCAAAATCCCCCTAGTCAGTCAGAGACGGGTAAAACCGCCAGCCTTTAGGCTAACAGCCGCTGAGGATGCCAAAGTCTTTAGAGGGGTTATCTATCTTCAACTCTAGGGTTTTTGAGGTCCCATAGCCTTCGGTATTAGCTGAGAGAAATCTTCAGGATTCACCTGATAGGCCGCCCCAAATCCGACGACAAATCGTCCGGATAGGGGCGTTAACTGCATGATTTGAAAGTCGTCTAGCTGGCGAAACATGTCGATGATCTCGCCAAAGCGGGTCTGAAACCGATCGGCTATCTGCTGCCAGGTCGCCCCACCACGATCCAGACCGGTCACCCGGCAGCGGTAACTCAATCGGGGTCGGGCAAAGATTTGCTGGGTAGTCGCCTCGTCATCAATTAGGAGAATACTGGCTTTGCCGGTCTGCTTGAGATGGGCCGTGTGAGGTGAGAGGCCGCTGACAAAGATGTAAAAGCTGTAGTTCTCCTCCTTGACGAAGGGAGCGTAGCTAGCGTGGGGATTGCCCTGGGCATCGACGGTGCTGAGCATCAAGCTCTGGTGCTGCTCGGGAAACCCCTGGTAGGTCTTAAGAATTTCTGCAAAGTTAGCCATGAATCAAATTTGCTGAGAGGGTATGTTAGGCATGGAACGTTCTGAATTAGCTGCGTTCCGCTAAAGTGACTTAGATGAATCCTGCCGATGGCATTCATCTGCCGAGGTCTCGATCTAGGTCACCGCCTGAATCTAAACCTACTGTTACCGTGTCAGAGTCATCTTCTCTCCAATCCCCAGTGTCAACCACGCCCATGGTATCGGAACCGCAACAGGTGCGTCTGACGGATGGGCAGGTGCTGATGACTGGTGAACAGGGACAGTATCAGCTGCTGGCTCTGGCCCGAGTGAGTCCTGAGTTGGCCTGGTCGGTACTGACTGACTATGAGAGTTTTTGCACATTTTTGCCATCGGTAGTCGATAGCAGGATCATTCGCAGCGATGGTGCTCGCAAGCTGTTGGAGCAAACCGATCGCCGCCGGATTATGCTCAAAACGGTCGAGACTCGGATTTTGACGGAAAATCTGGAGATTGGTCAGGAGCAGATTAGCTTTCGGCTGATCGAAGGCAATTTGAAATACATGTATGGCCATTGGCGTCTGGACCCAGCGGCATGGCCGCCAGAGGCAGCCGTCAGCACGCTGATTTCCCAGCAGGTCCGGGCGGACATTGACTTCAATCGCCCGATTAAAAAAATGTTTTACAAGCTGTTTGAATCGAGCCTGGTGGATACCATGGTGGCCATGCGAGACGAGATGGAACGCCGATTCTGATCTATGTGTGGTCGCTATAGCCAAACCCGCAGCGCCGAAGCTGTTCAGCAGAGCTTTCAGCTGGCAACACTGCCAGAAATTCAGCCCCGCTACAACATTGCTCCGACCCAGCCGGTTTCGGTGGTTGGGTTGCGCCAGGGCGATCGCGGCCATCGGCTGCTGACCTGGGGCCTGATTCCGAGCTGGGCTAAAGATCCCACCATTGGCAGCCGGATGATCAACGCCCGATCGGAGACGGTGAGCGAAAAACCCTCCTTCCGCGCCGCTTTCAAACGTCGGCGATGCCTGATTGTGGCAGATGGGTTTTACGAATGGCAGCGCCTGGGCCAGGGCAAAACCAAGCAACCCTATTACTTTCGGCTCAAGGACAGACAGCCCTTTGGCTTTGCTGGCCTTTGGGAGCATTGGAGCGGCCCTGACGGCAGCGAAATTCAGAGCTGCACCATTCTGACTACGGCCCCCAACGAGCTGCTAGAGCCCGTCCACAATCGCATGCCGGTGATTTTGCCCGCCGCTGACTACGATGCCTGGCTTGACCCTACCTACTACGACCCAGAGCACTTACAGTCGATGCTGCGGCCTTACGGGGCGGAGACGATGACCGGCTATGCTATTTCTACCGCCGTCAACAATCCGGCCCACGACAGCCCGGACTGTTTGGAGCCTCTAGAGGAGGATTAGGCCCTGAGTCTAGGCTGACTCGCCGAAGCCAGGTCTGATAGGCAGCCGGGGTATTTAAATCGGCGTGGATCTGGCTGGAGGCGATCGCCACCCGGTTAATGGGCGATCGCCCATCGGACTGGACTTCTGAGCAGCGCAGCTCCTCGACAATCTGCCGCAGTCCCTGGGTCTCTTCACGAATCTGGCGCAGACGGGGCAGCAGCTCAGCGGAAAACAGCACCGGATGGCCGGTTTTCTGACCGTGGACCGGGATGGTCAGGGCACAGGGCTGACTCTGGTGGGCGGCGATCAGCTTTTGATAAATCGCCGCTGGCCGGGGCTGGTCGATGGCGGCAATGGCGATCAGCTGACAGTTGGCCGGTAGGACATCTAGGCCAAGGCGAAGGGAATGGGTCTTGCCTTGATCGGGGTCGGGATTGATCACCCGCTGAGTTCCATCCAGATGGAGATGCTGATGGGCATTGTGGGGACCGAGCACGACAATGGGCCAGGTCCCGACCTGCTGCCACTGGGCTATCTGGTAGCTCAGCAGGGTATGGCCCTCGATCCAGGGCAGGCTAGCTTTGCAGCGGCCCATGCGGGTCGAGCGCCCGGCTGCCAGAATAATCGCTGCCGTGGTCATGGGGGCACATCTGCTGATGGGACGTTAGTCGGAGACCGCCGCACCTGAATTAGCTGGGCACAAATGCTGACGGCAATTTCCTCAGGAGTGAAGGCGTTGATGGGCAGGCCGATGGGAGCGTAGAAGGGGCTAGGCGGTACTCCATAGCCCTGGGCGATCAGGGCCTCCATCACCCGCTTTACCCGCTTGCGGCTGCCAATCATGCCCAGGTAGCGATAGGGCCTCTGGGCCGTCAAAATTGCCTCCAGGGCGGCCACATCATAGGCCAACCCTCGGGTGACTAGGGCAATGTAGAGATCTGGAACTGTCGGCAGCAGGGGCAGCCGTTCCCCGACAGATTCGGTCCAGATCTCGGTGGCGGTGGGGAAGCGATCGCCATTGGCAAAATCAGGGCGATCGTCTTGAACTACAACCGTAAATCCCAGTCCCTCCGCCGTAGAGGCCAGGGCTAGTCCCACGTGGCCAGCCCCCACGATCAGCAGCAGTGGCGACGGCTGCAGGCGTTCGACATAGCTGGCTTGGTACACCTGGGGACCGGGGGGATGATCCAGTAAATAGGGAGCATTAGGGCCCAACGGGACGACCAGATAGGTGGGTTGATGATTCAGCCGGTCCAACAGCTGCCTCAGAAGCCCCCGGTATTCCGGCTGCCAGCGTTCTACCCACACCCGCATCCAGCCGCCGCAGATCCCCTCTATCGATCGCTGGGCGACCCCCGACAGATCGATTTTGACCATTTGGGGCTGACCGGTGGCCAGGACCGTCTGGGCGGCGGCGATCACCTTGGCCTCCCCGGCTCCACCGCCAATGGTGTCAATTGGGGGGCCATCGGCGCCAATCAGCATCTTCGCCCCCACCTCCCGGGGCACCGATCCCTGCCCGTCCACGACGATCGCCACCGCCACCGGCCCCTGGTTTAGCCGTTCAGCCAGCTGCTGATAAAAGGCTTCGCCCATCGCCTCCAGTCCATCCATCCAGCCTTCGTAAGATAACCCATGGCATCGGCTAGGTCAGGGCCAGACCCCGGTGGGATTCAGACCATTTCGATGATGCCCATCATCCCCTGGTCTTCGTGATCGAGAATGTGGCAGTGGTAAACCGTCTGGCCGTCATAGTCGCGAAATGGGATGCGGATGCGGACGGTTTCGTAGGCCCGAATATTGACCACGTCCTTCCAGGCTTTGAACGGTTCGGGCTGATCGTTGCGGCTGATCACCTGAAACGGGTTGGTGTGGAGGTGAAAAGGATGATCCATCCCGGCTTTGTTGATCAGCACCCAGTCCTCTACGGTGTCAAGGCTGACCTGGGTATCGACCCGGTGGTGCTTGAAGCTCTTGCCGTTAATTAAAAAGGGCTGACCGGTTTCAGCATCGATGCCGTGGTCAAAGACAAACTCTCGCACCCGATCCGGCTCGGGCAGGGTTTCTATGGGCAGTAGCATCTCTGGCAGGGTGCCAGCTCCCAGGACCATCGCCTCGCCCTCTGTTCCATCGCCGTAGGTCAGGGTGGCAATGCGTACGGGCTCCTGGCTGTCCCCATCGGCGGTGCCGGAGGGCTCCATACTGTTGACCATGGCCTGAATGCCGCGATCATAGGGGAGATTCATCAGCCGGTACTCCCCCGGTGAACTGCCCGGAATCAGCAGTTCAGCCCGTTCACCAGGGGCCAGCAGCAGCTCTGGCATCTCCTGGGGAGCCTCAAGGGCATGGCCGTCTAGAGCGATTAAATACCAGGGATGGTTTTCTAACTGGAGGCGATAGAACCGAGACGCCGAGGCATTCAGCAGCCGCAGCCGCAATAGCCCGCCAGGGACAACGGTCAGCCGAGCTGGGGTCTTGCCGTTAATGGCAATCAAATCTCCCTGTCGGCCCCATTTACGAAATACCGGCGAGGGCGGCTTCAGGCGGCCCCGTAAGTCCAAGTCGAAGTCTTGGAGCACCAGAATTTCTTCGGTGGCGTTGGCGATCGCTGGAATTTCATCCACAGTACCGCGCACGATGATGACTCCGGCCAGCCCACCAAACACCTGCTCGGCTACCTTGCCGTGGTAGTGGGGATGGTACCAGTAGAGGCCGCCAGGATGGTCGGCGGGAATGGAAAACCGGTAGGTAAAGCCTTCTTCGGGCAGCACCTCCAGGAAAGGATTATCCCCGTTGCTACTGGGGGAAATATGCAGCCCGTGGAAATGCAGATTGGTGGGCTGGCTGAGGCCGTTGGTGAAGCGAATTTCCACGTCATCGCCGGGCCGAGTTTCTAAAATAGGCCCCGGCACCTGACCGTTGTAGGTCATCAGGGTAGCCTGTTTACCGGCGACAAACACCTGCTTTAATTCAGCCTTGAGATTAACCTTGAGCAGGCCGCTACGGCTGGTCAAAATCCGCGGGGGTGGGCTGGTGGACTGGGGAACCGCACACCGGGACAGCAGCAGTCCCGCAACGGTGACCGTGGATAGGGTTAAAAATCGTCGTCGCTGCATAACCTCAACAAGCAGACTGGCACCCACCTGTGACTACACCGGTGGCTTCAACCGGTTGAGTGAAGAATGGGTCATCTTTAGATTAACGCTGCTAAAGGGGCGGTGGGCAGAAGCTGGTGCTGAACAGACGCTGGAGCGATCGCCCCACTAGAGACTAATCACTACTTTTCCCCGTACCTGCCGCCGTTCGAGATGGCGAATGGCTTCGGGCACTGCCGCAAGGGGATAGGTGCGATCGAGGTAGGGTTTAATTTTTCCCGTTGCTAAGAGATGCTGCAGCTGGAGCAGGTCGCTCTGATTGGGGTTAGAGGTCAGGCACTTTACCTGACAGTCGCGGATTTTCGAAATCCACGGCCCGATCAGCATCGCCTGGAAAAACCCTGGGGTAGACCCGCCCACCATTACATAGGTGCCTCCAGCGGTGAGACCTGGGAGAAAGTCGAAAAAGGGTCGATAGGCGGCGGCATCCAGAATCAGGTCATAGGGCTGTTCGGGCCGGGTCGGGTCAGCCTGGGTGTAGTCGATCACCTGATCTGCACCGAGATCGCGCACCATGTCCACCTTGCCAGGGCCGCAAACTCCGGTCACGTCGGCCCCCAGGGCTTTGGCGATTTGCACAGCGAACGAGCCGACCCCGCCGGAGGCTCCATTCACCAACACCCTTTGACCGGACTGGAGCTGCCCCACTGTCTGCAGACCCTGCAGCGCCGCCAGGCCAGAGATGGGTACGGTGGCGGCGGCCTCAAAGGACACATTGGCGGGCTTGGACACGAAGGCCGAAGCCGGGGCGCAGACGTATTCTGCAAAGGCTCCAAACCCTGAAGCTGAAAGATCCCCAAACACCGCATCTCCCGGCTTGAACTGGGTGACCGCAGAGCCCACAGCCTCCACCTCTCCAGCCAGGGCGCCGCCCAGAATGGGGATGGCGGGTCGACGCAAGCCGCCAAACATCAGGCGAATCAGAAACGGGGTGCCCCGCATCAGATGCCAAACCCCGGCATCGACGGAGGCGGCCCGCACCCGCACCTGAATTTCGTCATCCTGGGGCACGGGCTGGTCGACGGCTTCCAGTCTCAATACATCCGGCGAGCCGTATTCCGTTTGAACGATCGCTTTCATCTGACTTCTCCTGGGGGCATGGTTGTGGAC
>PYEQ01000647.1 GCA_003017785.1 filamentous cyanobacterium CCP5
ACCCTGTTTGGCAAGTCCTGGGATCTGCACGTTACTGAGGGGCTGCAAACCAGCCTGGAGGAAAACCTGGCGATGATAGATACTAGCACCGCTGCGGCGACAATGCCCATTAAATATCGACTCATCTGCTCCTCCTGGAATTGACTGCCGCGATCGCCACTTTCTATCTTCCCTTAGGATCTCGTCGGTGACACAGCCATTTGGCCACCTCCAGCCAATTATTCCCCCTCAGTTGCCCGCTCAGCTGACCACACCGGCTGGGTGCCCTGGCCCCAAAAGCCATCGTACTTAGTCACCCGAATATCCCCTACCACCGAGGTCTGACAGGCCAGGCGCAGATCGCGAGTCGGGGTATGGGGAGGCAGAGAACGGCGGGCCAGATCTCGCCACGTGGGCGGGGAGACGTCTTCCTCAACTTTGACCGCGCAAGTGCCACAGCTTCCCAGCCCCCGACAGTTAATCAGTCTGGATCGGCCATTGTGTACAGGCACCTCCTGGTTCAGCAACACGTGCCGCAGGTTGCTCCCTGCCGGACAAGCCAAGATTTTTTGGGCCGCAACGACCTGGGGCATGGAATTCCTAAACTGTAAATGGATGTGAATAATCTCTAGTCTAAAAGTTTTCTTGCGTTTGATCCCTAGGGCCAGGGACTGGCCCATGATTCTCTAGGGGCATTCCATCCCATCCCTGAAAACGACCGTCCGCTTACAGGCTATCTATCACCATGGTCAATCCTCAGCATTCACCCAGTCAAAATTCGCTAGCCCAGGGTGACCTGCAGAACCAGCCTGCCCTCTGGCCTCGAAAGGGGGATGACGATAACGGCCAGGTTTGGATCTACGACACCACCCTGCGGGATGGGGCCCAGCGGGAGGGATTGGCCCTGTCCATCGAAGACAAGCTGCTGATTGCCCGTCGCCTGGATGAGCTGGGAATTCCCTTCATCGAAGGGGGCTGGCCGGGAGCAAACCCCAAGGAAGTACAGTTCTTCTGGCAGTTAAAAGAAGCGCCCCTGACCCAGGCAGAAATCGTCGCCTTTTGCTCCACCCGCCGACCTCACCGCCGGGCCGAAGAAGACCCGATGCTGCAGCCGATTCTGGCGGCGGGCACCCGCTGGGTCACCCTGTTTGGCAAGTCCTGGGATCTGCACGTTACTGAGGGGCTGCAAACCAGCCTGGAGGAAAACCTGGCGATGATCGGCGACACGATCGCCTATCTCAAGTCCCAGGGGCGGCGGGTGATCTACGACGCCGAACACTGGTTCGACGGCTACCAGGCCAATCCTGACTATGCCCTGAGCACCCTGCAGGCCGCCGTAGAAGCCGGGGCCGAATGGCTGGTGCTCTGTGACACCAACGGCGGCACCCTGCCCCATGAGGTGGGAGCGATCGCCGCTGCTGTCCACCAGTGGCTTGCCGCCCAGGGGGCAACCGTGCAAATCGGCATCCACACCCATAACGACAGCGGCACGGCAGTGGCCAATGCCCTGGCGGCGGTGCAGGCGGGGGCCACCATGGTGCAGGGCACCATCAACGGCTACGGGGAGCGCTGCGGCAACGCCAACCTCTGCACCCTGCTGCCCAACCTCCAGCTCAAGCTGCATCGCCCCTGCATTGCGCCCGAGCAGCTGGCTACCCTGGCGGAAACCAGCCGATTCATTAGCGAGGTGGTGAATCTGGCTCCCGACGACCACGCTCCCTTTGTGGGGCGATCGGCCTTTGCCCACAAGGGGGGCATCCACGTCAGCGCCGTGGAGCGCAATCCCCGCACCTATGAGCACCTGCCGCCGGAGGCGGTGGGCAATCGCCGCCGGGTGGTAATTTCGGATCAGGCGGGGCTGAGCAACGTGCTGGCCAAGGCCCGCAGCTTTGGCTTCGAGCTAGAGAAAGCCGACCCCCGCACCCGCCATCTTCTAGACCGGATCAAGCAGCTAGAACACCAGGGCTATCAGTTCGAGGCGGCAGAGGCCAGCTTTGAACTGCTGCTGCGGGAGGCTTTAGGGCTGCGGCCCCGCTATTTTGAGCTGACCGGGTTTCGGGTCAACTGCGAGCGCCTGCCCGATGGCGTGGACTGGCGCAGCAACTCCCTGGCGACGGTGAAGGTAACGGTAAATGGTGAACATATTTTGGAAGCAGCGGAGGGCAACGGCCCGGTGGCGGCCCTGGACAGCGCTCTGCGGAAGGCTCTGCTGAACTTCTATCCGGCGATCGCCCATTTTCACCTCTCCGACTACAAGGTGCGAATTCTCGATAGCGCCTCCGGCACGGCGGCGAAAACTCGGGTGCTGGTGGAGTCCAGCGATGGGCAAAACCGCTGGATCACCCTGGGAGTCTCGACGAATATCATTGAGGCGTCCTACCAGGCGGTGGTGGAAGGGCTGGAATACGGGCTGATGATGCGATCGGAACCCGCCCCGGCAGTGGCAGCGATCGTCCGGCCTAGGGGATAGGCCAATATATTGTTCTTACGCGGTGGAATCAGCAGGGCTGTGACTGAAATTATTTTTTAGTTGAAGAAGACGAAGAAGGTGGCCATAACGCTCGGGCTTTAGGGGAATTCATCTCTACCCAAGCAGAAAACTTGGCAGAACTGCGTCAAATGCTGCGCGATGCGGTTCAATTTTCTCCCAGGCGAATAGCACCCTGGCGCAGAAAGTAAAGAGAGGCGGTGAGGGTACCGCCGCTGCCCTGGAGTTTGTTGGTGGCGATCGCGGCGGCAGGGGGCACTCCCACTATCAGCAGGGCGGGCAGGGCGATTAGACCACCGCCACCGGCAGGTGCAAAGCATGCTGTTCGGTCGCAGCGACGGGGAGAATAACCAGATCCTGACCGCGATCGCGTAATTCTCCAATCTCTTTCCAGGTGAGTTCTTCCCACAAGATCGGCAGGCCCGTACCAACTTTCGGTTAACTCAAATTAGTCGAGATGACAAACCAAAAACTGAAAGG
>PYEQ01000648.1 GCA_003017785.1 filamentous cyanobacterium CCP5
GTATACGACTGGAGGCAAGTCGGGACTGCGTAGAACGGTTTTAGAAGGGCCCGGCTAGAGCCAACCCTAAGCTGGTTTTGCCAGCATACCGTTGAGAAAAATATCGGCTAGTCCCTCAGCCAGCTCTTTCATGTCCTGGGGAGATGTGCCGTTGCTGCCAAGGGTGTCCTGGCTAAACCCGGCTACCATAAACATTCCTAGAAACACCTGAGCCACCATGCGCGGGTTCATCTGGCGATAGACCCCCCGGTCCATGGCTGTCTGGAAAAAAGCCTCTGCCACATCCAGCATCTTATCAACCACCTGGGTTTGGATTTGCTCCCGTAAATCGGGATGAAACTGAGCTTCCATGAAGCAAACCCGCATCATGTCGGCGTTTTTATGCAGATTGAGCATGCGACGGCGCATTACCTGGGCCACGGCTTTATAGCTAGCCATTTCGCTGAGTTCCGTCAGCAGTTCCGTTAGCAGTTCTACCCAGCCCTGGGAGGCAATTTCGACGAGGATAGCCTTTTTGTTTTCAAAGTGCCGAAACAGCGTGCCCTCGGCAACACCGGCGGCCTGGGCTAGATCGCGAGTCGTGGTACCCCCGTAGCCGCGATGGGCAAAAAGGCGCTGGGCCGCCTGCAAAATCTTGGTTTGCGTGTCGACTTCCTTAACAGGACTTTTGAAATAGGAGGCCATGGCGGCAGGTCCGTCGTAACAAATGGGGCTCAATAGGGCCATTCTGCCCTTTACCTCTGGGCACAGCGGAGATCCGTTCACATAACCTCACAAATATAGGGGTGACGCCCAATAAATGTTTCAGTTCTTAAGAATTCGGCTTTTACTAGGTCTTAAAAGGAAATATTTCTGAATCCCATGGGTAAAAATCCCCCCTTCAAAAGGGAAGTAGACCGAATAGGAAATAGGTTTAGAGTTGCTAGGATTAAATCAAAGGACAATCATCCGTCTAGCAGCTGTCTGGATGGAGATCGGCTAGACAGCCAGTCAGGCTCTGGTAGGTCTGGAAATGTGAATAGTTCGTCCTTGAAGCCTGGATTGCGAATAGTGTAGGGAGGAATTTTATGGCATCTCTAACCCGTTGGCACCCATTTCGCGAAGTTGAATCGCTACAGCGCGAGATGAATCGCCTGTTTGATAGCTTTAGTCCGGCACAACTCTCTGAAGGCAATGGCTTTATGCCAGCTGCGGAAATTAGCGAAACCGATTCTGCAGTAGATCTTCGCATCGAAGTTCCGGGCCTGCAGCCGGAGGATATCGACATTCAGGTGTCCGCCGACAGCGTCACCATCAGTGGTGAACGCAAGTCCGAAACAAAAACTGAAGAAGATGGGGTTACCCGCAGTGAATTTCACTACGGCAGCTTCCAGAGGGTAGTACCTCTGCCCAGCCGGATTGAAAATAACAACGTCCAGGCCGAATATAAAGACGGCATTCTGAAGCTGCACATGCTAAAGCTCGAGGAAGAACGTCATCGAGTGGTTAAGGTCAATCTCAGCTAGCCAGATTTTTAGCTAGTCTCTGCGACTTTAAACCCCATGAGATGGCCCGCTAGAGTAAGGTACCTAGCATGAAAACCCGCCCGAGGTGTTAGTTACTTTGGGCGGGTTTTTTTACGGCGTCTTAGGGCTATGGAGACGGCGGCGCCATCGCCTGGATCACCTGATCTCGGCTAATCTCGCCCACGGGGGCATGGATTTTGAAGGTTTGGACTGGCTGAGTCATCACCGCAATTACGGTTTCGACGGGAGGACAGCCCGGCTCGTGGCACTGGAGCTGGCTGATGGAAATAGGTACCGCAGTCTCCAGCTTAAGTACCTCATAGGCCCAGCCCTTGAGACGCTGGATATGGTCGGGGTTGGCAGCTGTCCGCGGCTGTTTGAACAGATTCATAGGGCAAGTTGGCAATCAAAATCTACCGGCTGTCCCGAGGAGCGTGCTTAAACTTTAATATCGACCTTGTTGCGGTAAAACGCCACATAGCCTTTGATATTGCTGGCCGCTGCCTTGGGTTCGGCGTAGTACCAGGCGGCCCCTGGGTTGACGTCATCCCCCACGACGATGTCGTAATAGTTAGCGGTACCTTTCCACGGGCAGACCGTAGTTTTGTCAATGGATTGAAAGTAATCCTGATTGATCGAATCGGGCGGGAAATATTGATTTCCTTCGACCACCTCACAGCGATCGCTCTGAGCTAATATCGTTCCGTTCCAGATTGCTTGAACCATGGGATGAGGGGACCTTCGAGAAGCTATAGATAATGAAACTTTGTCCAAGTCCAGAAGCGCAGTTTTGCCTGCGGAGAACTACAGTCCTCGATCTGGACCTGACATGGCGGGCTAGTCCTGATCGTCGTCTTGATCCTTATCACCTAGCTGAATCAGGCGAATATGCTTGTAGCCTAGCTTGACCTCAAATTCATCGCCGGTTTCAAGGCCCATCTCTTTTGTATAGGCGCTACCAATGACGATTTGGCCATTTTGGTGAACAGTGACCCGATAGGAGGCTTCACGACCCCGACCATCTTTTTTAGGCTTATTGGGCTCTAGCTGAATCCCTTTGGCTTCTAGCAGGGCGTCGTAGAAATCGCTCATATTCACCCGCACCTGACCATCCTTAGCGACGGTGTAGTAGCCGCAGGCTTTAGCCGTCTCTCGCTTCGAGAGGTGGGAGAACTCTGAGACTTTTTGGAGTAGGGCTTTACCTTGTAAAGGATTAGGTTGATCAGCCATTCGATAAAATTCCCTTGGTTTCTGGATGTTCTTTCGCCGCTGTACAGAATTTGGATTTTGATAGGCTGGATGGAGAGCAATTACGCTAGAACACCATCTGGCCTTTTGACAATATTCAGGCGGTCACTGAGCAAACAGTATAGGTGAAATCTTCAGAAGTGCGATTCTTTCTAAGACAAATTTTGGGGGTTGATATCGATTTATTTGCAC
>PYEQ01000649.1 GCA_003017785.1 filamentous cyanobacterium CCP5
CCCCACAACCTCCAGGGCTACGACCTGGAACGGCTAGCCTACGAAACCCCGGACTTTTCTGGGGCCGAGATCGAGCAGGCCTTGATTGAGGCCATGTACATCGGCTACAGCCAGAACCGAGACTTCACCACCGACGACATTCTAGAGGCCGCTAGTCAAACGGTACCCCTCGCCCGCACGGCCCAGGAGCAAATTGAGGATCTCCAGGCCTGGGCTGCCTCCGGCAAGGCCCGCATGGCTTCCCGCGATGGCTCCCTAGCCCGTCTAAAGCGACAAATTCAAGGTCCGGACTGATTCGCGCTCTGGCTGGCGGCTGACGTGCTATAACCGTAAGCTAGCTGGAACCACGGAGGGCTATGGCAGGCTTTCTACAAGGACTTTCGAAACTGATTTTGGGGGTGGCGATCGCCCTAATTTTGCTGTCCCTGGCGGGGGTGGCCACGGCCCGCTATTTCATGGGACGGCTCTCCGTTCTTCCTCCTCGTCCGGTGTTTGAGGGAGAAACCTCCACCGAGGGGGCAGCTACCGCCCCGGCTGAGGCACCTGCTACCGCCCCTGAGCCTGCCCCAGAAGCCGTTCCCGAACCGGCTCCTAGTCCTGAGCCAGAGGGGTATGCGGCCGTCGTCACCCAGCCCATTGGACTGGTGATCCGAGCTGAGCCTTCCACGGCTTCCCAGCAGCTCGGTGGGGTGGACTATAACGCCCAGGTGCAGGTTCTTGAGGACAGCGATGATGGCCGCTGGATGTTGATCCGGGTTAGCGCCAGCGGTCAGGAAGGCTGGGTAAAGGCTGGTAATACGCGATCGCTCAACTAGGCAAATCTTTAAGGATTTCCACAGATTGATCGCCATTAAAGTAAAGAAACCTAACCCAAGCTTAAGCTTGGTTGCAATAATCCGCTGCGATCCCCAGACCTTTCGGCAGAGGTGATAGCTTAAATGCCGTGCTACTGGAGGCTTGTTGCAGACGCCTATGTATAACGTTCGTAAAGATTGGCTAGGCGCTATCGTCACCGCCGGACTGGGGGCAGGGGTAATTACGTCCTTTGCGGTTAGTCAGGGACAGAGCCCTCTAGTGGGGCTAGGAATTACCGCATTCGCGGCCATTGCCGCCGTTACCATTGATCATTTCGCCTAGCTAGTTGCCTCGTTCCCGTAAACAACTTTGCACGTTGCTTTCCCTCATCTCAGGCCGTCTCGGGCATTGCCCCAGGCGGCTTTTAGTTGGTTGATCATAGCTATCCAACCTCTGTGATTGAGCCCTCCCATGGCCAGTACCTACGAGACCAATTCCCTCAGCTGGCAGATCCGCCAGGCGGCCCAGCGGTTAAACGAAGGGGTGGAATATTGGTTTGCCCAATTAGACATTGACCCGCCCGCCATGCCCAACTGGGTCTGGCCCGCCGCCCTAGGGCAAGGTCTATTTTGGGTGCTGGTAACCGGACTGGCCTTCTGGCTGAGCTGGCAGCTGTATGGCGGCATCAGCCGCTACTGGCAAGGACGCTCCCCAGCGGTGACAGCCCCTGCTAAGCCGGATGATCCTTCGGGCTACAGCTCTCGCCACTGGTGGCACCAGGCTCAGGCCGCGGCTGCAGCTGGGCGCTATGACGAGGCCTGTTGGGCCCTCTACCAGGGGGCTCTACAGCGGCTGGAGGAGACCCAAACCCTGCCCCAAGACCCCAGCCGCACGGATGGTGAATATCTGGCCGGACTAGAGCAGGTAAACGCCTTGCGGCAACGGCTCTCCAGGACCGCTCTCCGACCCATGCAGCCCTATGAGCTGCTGATTCGCACCCACGAGCGGATTGCCTTTGGAGATGTCCCGGCTACGGCAGAAACCTTCCAGCGCTGTCGACGGGCCTATCAGGATATTCAAAAATGATCCAGCAGCGGCGCTATCTCTGGATTGCAGCGGCAGCCCTGGTGCTGTTAGGACTGGTGGCGTTCCTGGCAGCGCCGGTGAATAATCGCCTCCTCAGCGGCTCGACCTGGGGCCATGCTCCCGACGGCTACGGAGCCTGGTACACCTCCATGGTTGAGCAACAGGCGCCGATTCAGCGCTGGCAGCGGCCGATCGCTGAGTTCTTAGAGGTGAGTGCCCATGAACCGGCAACCCTGATGCAGATTCTGCCTCGACCGGTCAGTGCTGACCAGGTCTTTGCCGAACGATTCTGGCTGGAGGATTGGCTGGTACCAGGGCATACCCTGGTAATTCTTGGGCTAGCCGAACCAGTGACCAGGGCGCCCTTCACGGTCAGCCTGCCCACCGCCGCTGGCAGGGTTCAGGTGCAAACCCGTCGTCGCCGCTCGCCCGATGGTAGCTTCGAACCTTTGTTGGCGGATGAGTATGGCGCGATTGGCTGGCAGCAGTCTAGGCAAGGGGGCCGAGTGATCGCGGCGACGACGCCTTTTCTGGGGGCCAATGCCTATCTGAATGAGCCTGGAAACTTTGCCTTTCTCGCCGAGTTGGTGGCTGATAGTGGCCCCATCTACATCGACGAATATCTGCACGGCTACCGAGACAGTGATGTCCTGGTCAGGGAAGTGGCTGGCAGCTGGCTGAGCTATCTGGCCCAAACCCCCCTGGGGCTTCTCGCCGTCCAGGTCGGTATCGTCGGACTGGTGGTACTGCTGGCCCAAAACCGTCGCCCTGGCAGTCGACGGCGGCTGACCTCACCACGCCCCAGCGATAGCGAGGCCTACATGCAGGCCCTGGCGGGGGTATTGTCCAGGGCGGACAGCCGCGATTTCTTGATAGAAATCCTGCTACGCTCAGAACGGCAGGTGATTCAGCGAGAGCTTGGCCTGGGGGATGGCCCCATTGCCGATGGTGAACTGCGCTCGGCCTGGCAGGCAAAGGGACGCCCCGCCAGCGATCTAGACTGCCTGAGCAAGCCTGCCCGGAACTGCGATCTGAAGTCCTGGCTGAGAGGACTGTACGGG
>PYEQ01000650.1 GCA_003017785.1 filamentous cyanobacterium CCP5
CCCCAGAGGCCGATGCCTATGCCCCGGCCCTCAGCCCCACTGTAGCCCACGCTTTCTCGACTACTACGCTGTCGCTGCGCCTGAGCCAAACTGTGCCTGAAGGGCTAGCCACCTGGCCTCGCCTGCGCCAGAGCGGCCTGCCCCGCCAGGATCGCCTGATCAGCTATCTGCCCTCGCTGCTGCACCTGGAGGCCACCGCTATTCAAGACCAGCTGCAGGTACTTCAGCGGCAGATGGTAGCCTACCTGCGCCACACGCCGCCTTCGTCCACAGCCGTATACTGGCCCTTCCTGGGCTCACCAGTGCGTATGCAGGCCAATCAGTCAGGCCAGCGTTCCACCACGCCGCAGTAGTGGAGCTAGTCTTGAGACCCCATCGTAAACCCGTCGGGCATAATGGTGCCCTGTACGTCGGTGCGCCGCAGGTTGGTGTAGTCGAGCTTGGCGTTGATCATCACCGCATCGGTGAGGTCGGCGCCGCTCAGGTTAGACCAGCTCAGGCGGGTGCGGTACAGGGTGGCGCCGCGCAGGTTGGCCCCGCGCAGCGAACTCCAGCTCAAGTTAGCGCCGCGTAGGTTAGCCCGAGCCAGGTTGACGTTGACCAAATTAGTGCTAGATAGCTTGGCCCGGCTCAGGTCGGCGGCCTCAAAATTGGCCCCTTCCAGGGTGGCCCCGGTCAGCACCGCCTCGACTAAAACGGCTTTTTTGAGAATGGCGCGGTTCATCAGGGCGCTGGTCAGGTTGGCGTGTTCTAGATTGGCCTCCTGCAGGTCGGTGGCTAGCATGCGGCCACGGCTCAGGCTGGCCTCGCTGAGCACGGCTCTGTGGAGCGTGGCGTGGTCGAGCACCGCTTCGTTAAGGTTGGTTTCGCGTAGGGTAGCCTCGCTTAAATCGGCCCGCGCCAGATTGGCGCTGCGCATGCCGGCTTCGCTGAGGTCGGCTCCTATCAGACGGGCATCGGCCAGGTCAGCCCCAATCAGGTTGGCCAAAACTAGCGTGGCCCGCTCAAAGCTAACGTCGGTCAGCTTAGCCTCACGAAAGTTGGCCCCCACCAGAATTGCCCCAGAAAAGTTGGTATTTTGCAGGTTAGACTGCCGAAAGTTAGCGCCGCTAAGGGTTTGCTGGCTCAGGTTGGCCCCAATTAGCTGAATACCACGAAAGTCGCGCTCTCCGGCGGCGTAGCGGTCTAAGAGTTCGGCAACGGTAAGTTCCGCAGGCACATCCAAAGGCTGAGTATTAGAGGGGGGAGTTTCCAAGAGGTTCCTCAACAGTGACGATAATGAGGGGGAGGGCGATTTCAGGGGAGGTATAGCGCCAATTTTGCCGAGGCAAAACCGCAATACTACCAGATGCCTTAGGATGACCAGAAGCCTTTTGGGGTAAACGCAAGGGCTGGCAGTATTAAGCCTATCTGAGGCAGCGTCTGCTGGCTAGGCTTTTAGGCCAGATGGCGTGGTCGCCAACCGGAGATGAGCGGTGGCAAAATCGGGGTTGTTAGAGTTTTGGTTTGATACGATCTCCCTAACCCGCTGAGGGCTTCTAAAGCCGCTTGTCAGCGGAGGCAAAGCCTGACTTTTTAAGCCAAACCTCAGTCTATAGTTTGTTAATTTCAACCGTTTTCTATACTTTAGAATGTGCAGTACCCTTTTCGATCTTGACTAGGAAGACTGGCGCCAATTCATCTTTTTTGACTATGCCCCGATCGCTGCTTGTGCTTCTGCGCCGCCGCCTGTTTTGGCTTACGCTGCTGCTCACGGTATGGCTACTGTGTAGTGGCCAGGCCCAGGCGGGGCCGATCGCCGATCGCCTGGCGGCTTTCCCTAACTGGGGCAGCAAGCCTGCTCTCGCGGCGGCCCAAGGGGACTTGGTCTATCCTGACTGGCTGCGAGGCGATTGGCAGTTGACCAGCACCCTGGTTGATCTGGCAGCTCCCCTGGCTCCGGATTTGGTGACCCCGGGCTTTGAGGGCAACGGCGATCGGCTGGGGCAGCCGGTGACCTGTCCGGTGCGTTTTGTGGCCACCCTGCCACGGGCCCAGGGGCTGCTTCCGAGCGCCACAGGAGCGCCCCAGACGGTGGCCGATCGCGCCTTTAACGGGTTGAGTATGGCCCGCGCCTACCTGGGCGAGGAGGTTGTGAAGGCGGTGAAAGTCGATGCCCAGAACCCAAACCGCCAGCTCACCCTGCTCAACGGCAACCGTCAGCTTGAGTCAACGGTGACCGCTCGCAGCATAGAAACGGCAGACGACCAATTCATTACCGTAGAGCGGTTTCAGCAGGTGTTTCGGGGTGGCGCTATTCTCTACTTCAACGAGGTCGAGACCACGACCGCCTATCGTCAGGCGGCTGACCGGGTGCTGGCCGATCAGGTGACGGCAGTTTATCTGTCGCCCCAGGACCCCGACTTTTTAAAGGCGCAAAATCGGCCTGTCGCCCTCTACCGCTACCGGCTGGAGCTGGTGATGCAAACTTAATTTAACGGTTCTTTAACGGAGAGCGGAATCGCAGTAGCATAATTTTGGGTTGCGAACGACCGTAACTCTACGTGAGTTCCATGCGAATAGGTTTGACGCAGTAGATTTAACGCGGTGTGTCTAAGGCAACCAACCGGTCACTGCTCAGATTGATTAACCTCAGCTGGGCTTGAAAGGGGCTGCTCAGGGCGGCGCAAACGCTTTAGGATACACCGGTTTGAAATGGCCCGTCATGGCGCTGCCAAGGTTTATGTCTAGGTGGACTGCCGCTGCTTCTATTTATCTGAAGTTTTACCGTCTCAACCCCCTCAAGGCATATCCCCCGCTACATCCCAGGCCAAAGCGTTGCAGCAGCGGCTGTAAGGCTGCGATCGCCTCGTTCTGAACCTGCTCAGCCTGTACCCTCTCAGTCTGGCCAGGTTCCCTGTGCTTACGCAATTTACTCTTCATTGGGAGCATGTCTATGCC
>PYEQ01000651.1 GCA_003017785.1 filamentous cyanobacterium CCP5
CCATCAGCCGCCCCAACCACCGGACCCAGCACCTCACCCATACGCTGCAGCCGCAGTTCTAGGGTACGGGTCGGGGTGATCTGCCCTACTTGCGTGCGGTCTTCCGATAGCTGGACGACCTTAGCCCCGCAAAGCTCCTGCATGAGCTGAATGGCCCGGTCACAGGCTAAACTCAGCTCCGCCGGGTTTACTCCCCGTTCATAGCGGGCGGAAGCCTCCGTGCGGAGTCCCTGACTGCGGGCTGATTTGCGAATCACCGCTGAGTCAAAGTAGGCCGCCTCCAGCATGACGGAGCGAGTGGTTTCCACCACCTCCGTCTCTTCTCCCCCCATCACCCCGGCCAGAGCCACCGGGCGATCGTTGGCGGTGATCAAGAGCGTCTCTGGCTGCAGCGATCGCTCTTGGCTGTCAAGGGTAGTCAGGGTTTCTCCGGCCTTGGCAAAGCGCACCCCCAAGACCACATCATTCTTACCCGTCTGCCGCTGGAGCCGCTCCCAATCAAATCCATGGAGGGGCTGGCCTAACTCCAGCAGCACGTAGTTAGTGATATCCACAATATTGTTAATCGGGCGCGTGCCCGCTGCCTGCAGCCGCCGCTGTAGCCACTGGGGGGACGGCCCCAGGCGAATATTCTCCAGCACGGTAGCAATATAAATCGGACAGGCCGTCGGATCGGAAAGCTGCACGGTCACGGCTCCAACCGTACTCGCCTTCTGGGGACTGGGCTGGGGAAGGTTCAGAGGAGCCCCGGTAATCGCCGCCACTTCTCGGGCAATCCCAATCATGCTCAGGGCATCGGCCCGATTCGCCGTAGAGGTGAGGTCTAGCACAATGTCGTCGAGCCCCAACAAGGGTCGGGCATCGACTCCGACGGTGAGGGCATCGTTAGTCAAAATATGAATGCCCGCCGAGTCTTTCTCAAGTCCCACTTCCGCCAGGGAACAGATCATCCCCTCCGATGGGACGCCTCTCAGCTTGCGGGGCTTGATAGTCAGATCAACCTTAGGCAAATAGGTACCGACCCTGGCCACAGGGACATGGATGCCCGCCTTCACGTTAGCGGCTCCGCAGACAATCGTAGACGGCGCCTCAGCCCCAATATCGACCTGACAAACGCTCAGTTTCTCAGCATCTGGATGGGGCTCACAGCTTTCCACCCGCCCCACAACCACCCCCTCAGCCCAGCTGCGGCGATCTTCAATCTCCTCTACCTCAAACCCGGCCATGGTCAGGGCGTCAGCCAAGTTTTCTGGGGATAGCTGAACATCAACGAGTTCTTTTAACCAATTCAGGGAAATACGCATGGGAAAACTACTTTTGGCGGGCTCTTCAAGCCTAAGGAGGGCGACTCAAAAATCTTCCCCATTCTACCGCTCCCCTCAGTGCTCCCAGCGAATTCCTTGGCTATTAATTCTCTCCCAGTACTTTATGGCAGGCTTATAAACTTTCCCAACTCTTCAAAAGAAGTCTTTGATTAGGGTCTATCCCCCCGTAGGAATCAGGGAATAATTAGGTTAATGTGGCAGTACCAATCTGGCAGTAGGCATGGATTTCTGCCCTTTGACAAAAACTCAATGGTCAACCTTTGATTGACGGGGGTGTCCTCGGAGAACTGTCCGCTGTTTGACATCACTGCGATAACCGCATGAGCTACTGTATCAATCCAGCCTGCAAAAAGCCTAAAAATCCTCCGGCAGCGAAGGTATGCCAGGACTGCGGGCAGACCTTGCTCTTGCGCAATCGCTACCGGGTGCTCCGAACCATTGGCAAAGGTGGCTTTGGCTCAACTTTCTTGGCCCGAGACGAATCTCTGCCCGGTACGCCCCCCTGTGTGATTAAACAGCTGCGAACATCGACGGATGCTCCCCATATTCTGGACATGGCTCGGGATCTGTTTAGACGAGAAGCCAAGATTCTCGGCAAAATCGGCAATCACCCGCAGCTGCCTCGTCTCCTCGACTACTTTGAGCGGGACCAGGAATTCTACCTGGTTCAAGAGTATATCAATGGTTCAACCCTTCAGCAGGAAGTTAAGCGGGGGGGGCCCTTCAGCGAAGCAGGAGTGAAGCAGTTCCTCAGCGAAATCCTGCCGATGATTCAGTACGTCCACAATAGCCAGGTGATCCATCGGGACATTAAACCGGCCAACATCATTCGCCGAGACCAGGACAAAAAGCTCGTTTTGATTGACTTTGGAGCGGTCAAAGACAAAGTTAATCCGACTCCGGCCAATAGTTCTGAGCAGACGGCGCTGACAGCCTATGCCATTGGCACCCCCGGCTATGCGCCCCCGGAGCAGATGGCCATGCGACCGGTCTATGCTAGCGATATCTACGCCTTAGGAGTCACCTGTGTCTACTTGCTCTGCGGAAAATCTCCCAAGGATCTTGACTACGACCCCCATACCGGGGAAATGCTGTGGCGAAATCGGGTCCAGATTAGCGATCACTTTGCCTCAGTGCTAGAAAAAATGGTGGAGATTTCCGTTCGCCACCGCTATCAGTCAATCGATGCCATTTTGAGGGATCTTGACCTGGAGCCCTACATGGAAAGTCTGACTCAAAATCTGGCTTTTCAAAATAATAGTCCCATCGGTGATTCTCCTAGCGGCCCCATGAGGGCTGTATCTAGCCTAAACGGTGACTATATCTCCGGGGGATCCCCTTCCGCTCGGATGGCCGCTGCTATTCGGGCTCGCCGGGAACGGGCCAACTCCCGCGATCATACCTCTGGCCGCACCCGCGGCATGGGACCAATTCCAAAGCCGCGATCGCAGCCCACTGTCCTGTCAAAATCAGCCACCAAAAAGCTGACTAGCGAAGAGCTGAAACAGTTTTACAACAAAGGGCATCGCGATTTTTCCATGGGTACTTTCAATAGTCTCGATCTGCAGCGCACGAAGCTAGCCCGGATTAACTTCAACCAGTCCACCCT
>PYEQ01000047.1 GCA_003017785.1 filamentous cyanobacterium CCP5
CGTGGTTCGCTCAGTGACGGGATGGGACTTCATTACTAATGCTGTATTAAGTGCATCCTTAAATTGAATTGGTATCAGTAGGGTGACCTCAGATGTTTTTGAAGCACGCCACACCGGAGGGTAGCAGGGTGAGCCAAGGTCAAAGAGTCTCAGCAGAAATTCAACGTATTCAGGCTGCTCTCGCCGAAAAGGGAGATCGCCTACAGAAGCTACCTCGACAGGCTGTCTGGATAGTTCACTGCCATAGCGGCCAATCCTATCGCCTGACTTTTCAGCCTCCGCCTTTCAGTGCTTGGTCGCTACATCCGCCCGACCAGGGAGCCTCTGAATTGCTAGGGATTATTGCTCGGGCCTTAAATCCTGCGTCCTTGCCTCCTGTAGTCCCAGAGGCTTCAACCTACCAGCAGCAGCTACATCCCTGGTGCATCATGCAGCTGCTGCCCGGTCTACAGCGTCGCGAGATTGCCCGGTTTCGCCGTCGCAATGACGCTGACGCCTACGTGCGGGTGTTACGACAACGGGCTTCGGGAGTTCAATATGTGGTCGTATTTGACCCAGTTTTGGATCCATCTGCTTTGGTCATCCAGCAACCCTCGACTTCAATTTAGTCTCACTTTGCTGATGCAGAGTATCGTGTATTCTCTGCATCAGCAGGCGCTTGATAGGGCGAACGCTGCATACTGGAATAGATCGCCCAAATTGAGTTTTGATTAGTGTTGTGAGAGTAGAGACAAGGCGTTTTGAGCTACCGTTTCTGCTCGCTGAGAAGTGACCTTTTGATAACGCAGCGTGGTCTGTATACTCTGGTGCCCCATCAGGGCTCTCAGCTCTTCAATACCCATCAGACCGACTCGCTCTGTAGCAAAGGTATGACGGAGATCATGCATCCGAACCTTTTCTAGCTCGGGCCTTTGAGCGATCAGATCGCTCCAGCATTGGTGAGCAGTGCGGTAGCTCATCCGGCTGACTCTAAGCGTAAATGGCTGCTGGGCTGTAAACAAGGCTGGACAGCCTACATGTCGGTCGTATTTCAGATAACGATTCATCGCCTGAGCGGCGTCTTCACTGTAGAAGCACCAGCGCTGCTTATTCCCCTTGCCCAAAACCTGAAACTTACGCTGGTCTGAATTCACTGCTTCTAAATCAAGGGCCAATATCTCATCGATTCTGGCTCCGGTTCGATGTAGCAGGTGAACCAAGGCATTCATCCTCAAATCGGACGCCACGACTTGGTACAAAATCTTCAGCTGCTCTGGTGTGAGGTAGCGGATGACCTCATCCGTGCCATATTCGCCCATCTCTCGATTGGGCTTGCGCCGCTTCAGTCGGGCAATAGGATTAACCTTGAGATGGCCTTGCTCGACCGCGAAGTTGAAGAGTGCTTGGATAATGGCCTGGTGACGGTGGTGGGTTGTATAGGACAGATTGGTGAGTCCATTGAGATAGTCCTGTAGGGCCTGTCGCGTCAGGATTTCAACCGGCGTATGACCATACTCTTGTAGCAGGGGGAGCAGGGTGGATTCATAGGAACGAAGAGTACGCTTTGCTAGCCCTGGTCGTTCTAAAAACGCTGTTGTGATCGCAGCAAGGGTAGTCGTCATAGTCATTCCTAATTCACTACTGAGATATATCGGTAAAATATCGTTGTCTTAAATACTTGCATCTATACTTAAATGCACCTTTCAGAGCAGGATCTGGCTCCAAGCATCGGAGAATCTCTCGCTTCTTATATCCGCCGAGCGCGGACGAGCCTAGGGCTGAGTCAGAAAGAGCTAGCGGAAAGGGCCGGGATCCATGCTCAAAGTGTAGGCAAGATTGAGCGTGGGCAGACGAAACGGCTGAAGCAGGAACCCAAGCGGGGGTTAGCCCATGCCCTGAGTATTCCGGTGGAATTTCTAGATGCGATTTGTTTGGGGAGAACAGTGGATGCGATCGCGGCCCTGAGGTTCTGCCCCCAGTGCTGGGTACCGGGAACTGCCCCTGACCCCATGTGGACAACGCCTCGCTCGAAATACTGCTTTGCTTGCGGGACGGAGCTGTGCGATCGCTGCTCTAACTGTAAAGAGCCAGTGGCTTCACTGCGATTTCGATTTTGTCCCTACTGTGGCAAGTCTTACAAAACATAATCCCGAGTGTAATCAGATACGTGTTATTGGGAAAGCACGTAAACAAACAGATAGCTTGATGCTCGAAGAAAAAATCAAAGACAGCTCATAGATGACAGATGAAGCTCATTCGCTTTTTTTACTGTCATACGGAGATTAGGGCTCCTCTGGTAGGAGTGAATTTATACTCTTGAGCATCCCTTGATACTGTACCAGTGCATTACAGTACACCGAAACTAGTCAAGGTAAATCTATGACAAAAATTACACATTGCTTCAGTGCATTCTTCTAGGTGCTAGAAATAGAGTTATTTTTGTTTACCTGCCCCCATGCCCACCTTCCAGGACGCCTTTATTTCCTACGGACGCGCTGATAGTAAAGCCTTTGCCATTCAGCTGTATCAGCGCCTGAGGGCAGCGGGCTTTACGGTTTGGTTAGATTTCGAAGACATTCCCCTCGCCACCAACTTTCAGGAGCGGATCGAAGACGGGATTGAGAAAGCCCATAATTTCATCTACATCATTTCCCCCTCGGCGGTAGGCTCTCCCTATTGTGCCCAGGAGCTAAATCTGGCGCTGGGCTATGGCAAGCGGATTATCCCCGTGATGCACGTCGAAGAAATTAGCCAGGTCACCTGGCAGCAGCGGTATCCAAAGGGGAGCGAATCCGACTGGCAAACGTTTCAATCGGCTGGTAGGCACCGAAGCTCGCAAAATCTGGATTTAGCTATTCGCAAGCTTAACTGGGTGTTTTGCCGGGAGGGAGTTGATGATTTTGAGCAGTCCCTGGATGGTCTACTAAAGCTATTTGTTCAGCAGCAAGACTATGCGGAACACCATACTCAGCTGCTAGTCGCGGCCCGTGACTGGGAGCGGCATCACCGCCAGACTCGCTACTTGCTGGTAGGGGCCGAACGGCAGGGTGCAGAAAGCTGGCTGCAAAAGCGCTTTATCGACGCAGCTCCGCCTTGTGTGCCTACTGCTTTGCACTGTGAGTTCATTACTGAGAGCACCAAAAACGCTAACAACCTGATGAGCCAGGTGTTTTTGTGCCACTCTGACCAGGATCAGGCAGTGGCGGAGCAGATTCGGCAGTCTCTCTTGCGCCGGGGCATCACCGTTTGGAACTACCGCACCGACATCCAAACCAGCCAAGACTACAACAGCGCTATTTCCCAGGGAATTGAAGAAGCAGACAATATCCTGTTCTTGCTATCTCCTCATTCAGCCCAGTCTTCCTACTGTCAGCATGAGCTAGATCAGGCATTGAGCCTACAGAAGCGAGTGATTCCGGTGCTAGCGGCCCCCACCGATCCAAATCTGGTGCCGGTGAGTCTTAAGTCGCTGCAGTACATTGACCTGACCGACAATGCGCAGGCCAGCGACTATCAGGCCGATGAAGGCCAGCTACTAAAGTTGCTTAGTACCGACGCCGCTTACTACACGGAGCACAAGACCTGGCTGGTGCAGGCTCTCAAGTGGCAGCGGCAGCAGCAAAATCCTACCCTGTTATTGCGGGGCTACAACTTGCGACGGGCAGAAAGCTGGCGGTCGGTAGCCCGTACCCATCGCCACCCACCTGTAGAACTGCACGAACAGTTCATCGCTGAGAGCCTGCGCCAGCCGCCAAATTTTTCACTGGATGTCTTTATTTCCTACTCACGGGTTGATTCTGAATTTGCCCGCAGATTGAACGAGGCACTGCAAATTCAGGGGAAACGTACCTGGTTTGACCAGGAGAGCATCGCTACTGGCACCGACTTTCAGCAGGAAATTTACCGGGGTATCGAGAGTTCCGATGTGTTCTTGTTTGTGCTGTCACCGGAAGCCATCAATTCCCCCTTTTGTGCGGATGAGGTGGAGTATGCCAGTGGCCTCAATAAGCGGATGGTGACGGTGCTACACCGGGCGATCGATACCGCTGATTTGCATCCGGTGTTGGCTAAGCTGCAATGGTTGGATTTTCGCGACCACGATGGTGACTTTCAGGCTAATTTTCAAAGTCTGTTGGGGACGCTGAATAGCGATCGCGACCATCTGGAAACCCATACTCGCCTGCTCATACGGGCCGGAGAATGGGACCGGCGTGGGCGGGATGAAAGCCTGCTGCTGCAGGGGCTGGATCTGGGAGTAGCGGCGGACTGGCTCGAGGAGTATGCTGAGGTAGAACCCAGACCCACGGGGTTACAACAGGAGTATATTCGGGCCGGGAGGGCAAAGCAGGAGGCTCAGAAAGCGGCGGAGAAGAAACTGCGGCGCGGGGCGTTAATTGGGGCGATCTCAGCAATCGTAGGGATTGCAGTCGCTGCTGTGTCAGGAGGAATCGCCTGGTATTTGCAAAGTGAGGCATCTAGAGCGATGTCTCAAGCTAAGTGGAATGTGGCTAGTGCTACTCAACGGGAGCTTAGTGCAAATCGAAAAACATATCAGGCAGAAGTCTCGACTGGAAATGCAGCGAAACAAGCTGACCAGGCCAAGCGAGACCAGCAGCAGGCGGTCGCCTCTGCCGAAGCTGCCGCTGTTGCTCAACAAACCGCCGAAACCCGCGCCAGAGAAGCCGACGGCAAAGCCCAAAGTGCGGCTGTTGCCCAGCAGCAGGCGGAAGCTAAAGCCGAAGCAGCGGACGAAAAAGCTCTAGATGCTGAAGGCAGAGCTAGGAATGCTGATACTAAAACCGCTACTCTCGAAAAAGTTCAGCAGCTGACCCAAACTGGCATACGTCTAGACCGAGCTTCAGATGCTGCGCTTGCTAGCGTTGAATTTGGACAAGTTGGAGCTTTACTTAGAGCTATTGAGACCGGGCGTGAACTCGAAACTGCTCTATCGCTGTCGGGGATAACGGTTGGCAGCGAACTTGCTTCATATCCTTCAGTTGGCCCTATTTATGCTTTACAGCAAGTAAAAGCAAAAATTAACCAAACTCCCAAATATCTACTTGCTCAAATGGGCGAGTTCTTAAGTTTAAGCTTTAGTCCTGATGGCAACCAATTAATAACGCGTTCTTCCTCAGAAGACCGAATCTGGGATTTGGAAAACAAAACATCTAAACTTCTCGAAAATTATGGCTCTAGCGTTATCGGGGCTGATTTCAGCCCCGATGGAACTCAAATATTATCTGTCCTACAAGATGAAAGAGTCATAATTAAAAACTTGAAAACTGGCTCTTTCTCTGTTCTTGAAACTGAAGATCGCGGTAGCGAGTACCAAAGTTCGGCGAGAGAGGCCATTAGCTTCAGTGCTGATGGCAATCAAGTGGTTACGACTGTTGGCAATGACACTGCGCGGGTCTGGAATCTTGAAACTGGCGTCCCTAAAGCGCTCAAAGTCAAAGAGGCTAGGATTGATAGTGTTAGCTTTAGCCCTGACGGAACTCGAGTATTGACGACAGAATATACCGTAATAGATGGCGCTATAATATCAGAATCGGCAAAGATTTGGGATTTGCATTCTGGAGATTTTACTGCTCTTGAAAAGCCTCACGAAAGTGTTCACGGTGCCAGGTTTAGCCCCAGAAATTTGCAGGTAGTCACTATTGCATCTATGGCTGGAGATGAACGAAATTATCAAAAAACCAGTATCGTTCGTATTTGGGACTTGCAAACTAGAGAGTCTAAGATTCTTGAAGAATATCAAGGAGAAATCTTTGACGCTAAGTTCAGTCCAGATGGTAATTATCTCTTGATCATTCCCAATGATGGGAAGGTGCGGATCTGGAATTTGCGCACTGGGAAGGTTGAATATCTTGAAGGGCATAGAGCTGGAGTGACGAGCGCTAACTTTAGCCCTGATAGCAACCAGGTAATAACTTCATCAATAGATCGGACTACGCGGATTTGGAACCTGCAAACCAGAGAATCTAAAGCTCTTGGCGGAAGCACTAACTACTTAGTCTACTCTGCTTTTAGCCCCGATGGGAACCGAGTTGTTGCCGCCTCATATGACGGAATAGTGCAAATATCGGACATAAAAATTCCAGAGGCAGATTCTCCTAGTAAACATCAGGATGCAATCACAAGTATTGCCTTTAGTTCTGATGGCATTCAAATAGTTACCACTTCAAAGGATAATACGGCCCAAGTTTGGAATCTTGCAACAAATAGTCTCAAGGTATTAAGTGGTCACAATCAAACAGTTACCAATGCAAGCTTTAATTCTGATGGGACTTACTTAGCTACTACTTCAGATGATAGAACTGTAAGAGTTTGGAATTTGCTCAACGGAGATTCTATTTCTTTTGAAGGGTACGATGGTGACGCTACAAGCATAGGTTTTAGTGCTGACAGTAGCTATGTATTTACAAGTCGAGGCTATGGAAATATAAACCAAATTTGGGATTTGGAAACCGGTCAGCATCACTTAAGTGAAGAAGCGGCTCCTGTCAGATTACGCAAAGATGCAAGCTTGCTCTTGTATCCTACGTTTGAAGGAGAGATTTATTTAGATGACTATTATCGAGACTACCGCTCAACAATGTTGATTGGGCATCGAGCACGTATCACCAGTGCTGAACTTGACTCTGGCAATAATCAGTTAATTACTGCCTCGGAAGATGGTACTGCTCGGATATGGGATTTGACCCAGATACAAGATTCGCAGACGCGAAATTCTGTAGTCCTTACAGGTCATGCAGGTTCAGTTACCAGCGCAAGTTTTAATTCGGATGGCACTTTTGCAGTTACTACCGCAGAGGACGGTACAGCAAGAGTATGGGATCTAAGCGGTAGGCAAGCCGCGCTTTATGAAGGTGATCTCGCAGCATTTAGTCCAGATGGGCAGCAAGTTGCTATTGTGCAAAATTTCGGAGTGAAAATATTTGAGGTAGAAACCCTGCCAAAACTGATTGCTTGGGGCTGTGAGTGGCTGCACAACTATTTGGAGTATGGCCAAGCCACGGATAGAGATCGCGCCCTCTGCAACCTCCCCCCTCGCACTGCCGATGCAGATTCCATTGTCCCCTTTCAATCATCATTGGGGCAGACAGCAGAGCAAATACAAGTCAACTGGCCCCAACAGAATTCTCTAATTGGTCAAACCAGAAGGATTTCAGCAATCTGACGTTGGGTGACAAGGTCTTGTAAAGACGACAGCCACTTGTTACCTGACACTACCAGACAAAATCTACGTCAGGTGCTGACTACCCTTGTGATGCCTACCGCCATCCCGGTAGGTGCGATCGCGGAGAATGTAATCCTATCCACGTTGCCAATTTCTTCGGCTTCATCATGGCGTTTTTTAGGAACAGACTTCTAAAGTTTGTCAGAAATCCTGAATCCTAAAAAGCGCTGGAAGTCTTAATAAGAAAGCGATACAGCCATTTTGAAGGAGGGCTTTCCGCAGACAATCTATAAAGCGACAATTAATTCCAGAATGTGCTGGGAAACGACACTCAATTCCGGAAGAAGCTAAATTCGTGTTTGAAGAGTTAGCGAGGTGTAGATTTGGCTCAGTAATAGCTTGAAACCCTTGATATACCATCTTCCTAGAGGCTAGATATCTAAAAGGAAGTCGGCGACACTAATTTCGGAAGACGTCAAATAATTCCGGAACGTACAGGACTCGCCATCTCATCTCTGGGACAATTCTGGGACAATAGCGCTTTCTATCATCCCCGTGCTATGTCATGCTCCCTTAGTACTGCCTTGACCACTCCAAGCTGAGTCTCTAGCTGTTCAGCAGGTAAGGGCCGCACCCATCTATGAACCCGTCTAGGGATCTGTCTAGCGGATAGTAAGCATTCGGGTTGTTAAGCTTCAATCGATGCCCCTAGCACCGTCCCAGGTAGCCTCAGTGGGGATGCACCCCTTTCCATTGTTGTCTTGAATTGAGATTCGTTTCATGATTCTTCGGGCTTTCTTGCGGCAGCAAATCGCTAGAAAAGCAGGCCCACCAGGACTTTCGAGCTTAGTAAGGGTGAGGCCACGAGTTCAAGTCTCGTCATGGGCTCTTTGAATTTAGATCTAGATCTCAACCTTTGGGATGATCTTTGGTTGTAGGCGATTACTGGAACCAGACGGCTAGCATGCCCATCAAGCCGCTATTCCACGACGCAATTTTAGCCGGCTGAGCTGGTTTTATCTCCATTGACCTATATCTGTGTGACGACGCGGCGGCTGTCGAAATTCGATACATTGCCACTCTAGACAGTCAGTTGAGCTGTTCAGTTCCCTAATCAAGAACCATGGCAAAACACCAGGCTGTCTAATTTCACCGCCGCAGATTTCCTTAGGCGGTTTACACAGCAAAGCATTAGGAAATGATTATGAAACACCTACTCAACTGGCAGCGTCGGCTGCTTGCCGTGGTCTTAGCCGGCATGTTGCTTCTCTCCACCGCTGCCTGCGGTGGCCCAAGCCAGGCTTCGGCTGGTGGCTCGGCTAATCCTCAGCCTTCAGATGTACAGTCCAAAACTACCTCAATTGACGAAGGCAAAGGTTCGACCCCTGCCCTGGATCGAGTCAGTCCTAAAATTGACGACTCGGCGGTGAAGGATTCGACTCCCCTCCAGCAGGCGGAAGATGCCATTCGCAATAGTAAGGTGTCTACTAGCTCTAAGCCTGCCGTTGCCAAGGATGCAGAGGAAGGTCTAGAAAAAGCTGGTCAAAAGGCCAAGCAGGCTGGCAAAAACGCCCAGCGAGCGGTAAAAAACGCTGGCCAGGAGGCAAAAGAGTCGGCTAAGGAGGCCGGACAGCAGGTGAAGCAGTCTGCTCAGAAGGCTAAGGAAAAGGCTGAAGACGCTGCCGAAAGCATTACCGACTAGGACTAGCGTTGTTGGCTAGTCTAAATCCCAGCGGCGATCGCTCCTCCAGGGGTGCGATCGCCGTTTGACAATATGTTGTTTGACAATATGTTGTTTGACAATATGTTTACGGCCTGCCGCCGCCGTGGCCTCTCCGTAGAATGGGACAATTCCTGGGGGTGAGGCAACGGAGTAGGTGAGGGATGGGGTGGATAGGACTGGGCAAATGGCTGCTGGCGACCCTGGTGGCGATCGCAATGATGTCTATGGGCCCAGCCCCGGCCCTGGCCGCCCCGGCTGAGAAGCCCCTGCTGACGGTAGAAATCCTGACCCAGCGGGTGCAGCAGCCAGTCCGGCAAGATGGGCGGATGACCATCAATCTGCGCGGCTTTGAGATTGATCTGCGCCAAGAGGAGTTCCAGCGGGAGTTTTATCGACTGCTGCAAACCAAGCTCCAGTCCGGCAGCTTGCCGGTGGCCCTTGATCTCAGCGATGCCCTGGTCGAGGGCGATGTTGATCTCCAGCGGCTGGGGCTGAGGGAACCCCTCTACGGCGATGCCCTGTTCCCAATGCTGAGCGACGCGGCCCAGGCCCAGCTCAAGCGCGATCGCAAGCGGCTGTCTCAGCTGAGTCAGCTGTCCCGTTCTCTGCTGATTCAAACTGACAGTGCCGCCCAGCAAATCTATTTAATTCGGGGTCCGCTGGTCTGGGTGCAGACCCACTTCACCGGGCGCATTCTGGGGGGAGACACGTTTTTTCTAGATCGCATTCTGGCCCAGGGGAGCCGGTTTGATCAGGGCCTGTATCTGGCGGGAAGTCGCTTCAATCAGCCGGTGCGGTTTTCGGGGGCTTGGTTTGATGGCGATGTCCAGCTGCGCAATACACTTTTTTTTGATCGGGTTCGATTCGACCAAAGCCAGTTCCGGGCCGATGTCACGTTTCAAGGGGCAGAATTTCAAGGGGATGCCGTATTCAACGGTACGGTCTTTGAGCAGGGGGCTAGCTTTAACCGAGTCCAGTGGCAGGACAACGTTGATTTTGCCAGCACCCAGTGGCAGAGCGGGGCCAATTTCTTTCGCGACAGCTTTGCCAAGGCGCTGTTTTTTACCGAGGCCCGCTTCGACGGTCCGCTGATGCTGCGGCAGGCCCGCTTCAGCGAACCGATCAACTTTCGCAACGGCACTCTGCTGGCCCAGGCCGACTTCGGCGATGCGACGTTCTTTAAAGACGCTTATATCAACATATCGGGGCTGGAATTCAACCCCGATCAGGGAGAAATTTTGGGCAGCCCGGGTCGGATCGGACGGCAGTTTTCGGTGCCGTCCCTGGCTGGCAATGAAACTCTCCTGCGCAACCTGGCCCGCAATTTTCGACTATTAGAGCAAATCGCCGATGCGAATCAGGTTGAGTACACCACCGAACGGCTGCGCCTGGGGGAATACTGGCGGCGGTTGACTGGCATTAACCTCAACACCGCTACCCTGGACACCCTAGAAAAAATTGGGTTCAGTGCTACCCAGGCGGCGGCGATCGCCACCCAGCGGCAGATCCAACCATTCTTGAGCAGTGAAGACCTGCTGGCCGTCGAAGGGATTGACCTGGCGGCCTACGTAAAGGTGCGCGATCGCATCATCACCCGCCGGCCGCTGACTGTCCTGGGGCGGATCCAGCTTACCCTGCGCTGGCTGTGGCTGAGTGGGCTGATCGTCCTCAGCCACTATGGCACCAGCCTGGGACTGATTTTTGGCTGCGGGCTGATGGCGATCGCCCTATTCACACTGATGGTGTGGTTTGTCGATCGCTACCGTCGTCGCCTGCCCACTCCCATCGTGCCCCCTGCAGAAGAGGCCATCTGGATGGCCGCCAGCACCACTGGGCTAGGACTGATTGGGCTCAGCATCGTCGTGCGGATCGCTAACTTTCCATTCTGGAGCCTGCTGTGGCTCGGGATGATCACCCTGCCAGTACCGGCCCTGCTGATTGGACGGCTGCTGCAACGGGGACGCTACCACGACCTGATGGCTGAGAGCTATTTAGTGGAAGACGGTAGCCTGCGGCAGCTGCGACTGCTGATTGCCCGTCTGCCAGTCATTCCCAAGTTTCCCTTCTTTCGTGATCGCTATACTCCAATCTCTTGGGACCGCCGCTGGAACTGGCTTAACTACTACGACTTCAGCTTCAACAACTGGCTCAAGTTCGGGTTTAACGACATTCGCCTGCGAGATCAGCACCTGCCCGGTCTGATCACCGGACTGGTGTGGTACCAGTGGGGGCTGGGGCTACTCTATGTGGCCCTGCTGCTATGGACCCTGTCTCGGACGATCCCTGGCTTAAATCTGCTGATTTATTTCTAAGTGAGTGCTCAGCCAGGCTAAGGGGCAGGGGTGTTTATTCTGTTGGAGAAAAATTTTCCCCGGCTCCGCAGCAGTCCTGGTAAATTTGGCGACAAGCGTATATGTTTTTAAGCACTCTGGGGGCGCAAGCTTAGCGGCCTTAGCCTGAGTTCCTGCGTCATGGAGTAAGCGGATACATGGCCGATTCCTAATTGATTGATTGCACCTATGCCCCAGCCGACTGAAACCATCCAGCAGGAGAAGGCCGATTTGCGCCGGCGGCTGATCAAAGCGCGACAGACAATTCCAGAACCAACCTGGCGGCAGAAGAGCGATCGCATCTGTGGCCATCTCCAGCAGTGGGATGTGTTCCAGCGGGCTCGAGTGGTGTTGGCCTACTGGAGCTTTCGTAAAGAACCCGATCTGAGTCCGCTGTTGAGCCAGTCCCGCCATTGGGGCCTGCCCCGCTGCGAAGGCAAGGCCATGATCTGGCACTACTGGAACCGCCAGAGTCGTTGGCCCCTGGGCAAGGGGACCTATGGCATCATCGAACCCCATCCCCAATCCCCCGTAGTGAATCCAGAGCTAGTGGACTTGGTTTTAGTCCCGGCGGTGGCCTGTGACGTCCGGGGATACCGCCTCGGCTACGGCGGTGGCTACTACGATCGCATGCTCAGCGCAAGCCACTGGCGCACGGTGACTACCGTCGCTGTGTTGTTTGAATATGCCCGTCTGCCGACAGTTCCTCGGGCCTCCTGGGATCGTCCCCTGAATGGTATTTGCACAGAAAGCGGCCTGTTTTTGCCCGATTAGGTTTGCCCGAATAGTCAACTGCTTTAAAAGTCGAAAAGGGGCCCGAACCAGGCTTCCAAAATCGCATCGATCCACTACTCTGGGGTGGAGATAGCAGCTAGCAACAGCTTGCTTATGGAAGCCTTCTGGACTGTTATTGCCAAACTCCTTGGGAACCAAAGCCCATCAAAAGCTCTGGAAAATTCAGGTTAAACTTGAGAGAAATCGGTGGGGTGGTCTGCGGGGTAAAGCGATGCCATGGATTTCGAGGACATCATTCAGCTTGTAAATCAGGCCGTTATTAGTCGCAAGGGTCGTCCGCTGAAGACTGTCGAGCGCATCGTCCTGCAGGGAGCCTGGGAAAACGCCACCTACACCCAAATCTCTGAGAACACGGTTGGGTACACCGAAGACTACCTGAAAAAAGATGTTGGTCCGAACCTCTGGAAGCTGCTGACCGAAGTCGTTGACCGGGCCGCCATTAAGGTTACCAAGCGTAATTTGCAAAATGTACTGCAAGATTGGGCGGCTCAGTCCACCCAGCTGCCAGCATCTCTGCCTGATCCTGCGGTCAACCCGACTCTGCCAGGCTCGACTGCCCAGGGCGAGGCGATCGCCGATCCCTTAGCCTGGTGGGAGCTGCCCCCAATCGACGTGGCTGACTTCCTAGGACGTCAGCCGGATCTGGCGATGCTCCATCAGCTGATCGCCACGGATCACTGTCGCCTGGTGATGCTGTGGGGACTACCGGGCTGTGGCAAGACTTTTTTGGCGGCCGCGATCGCCCAGCAGCTAAGACAGCAGTTTGATCGATGCTGCTATGTCGCTTTGCCCCAGGAGTTTGCCCCGTCAGCCTTAATGGAAGCCCTGGCAGCAGCGCTGGGCCTTCCAGGATCAGCAACCGTAGACCAACTTATCCAGCGGTTAGCAGACCGGCGCTGTCTGGTGATTCTTGATGGCGGCGAACACTTGTTTGCTGCTGGACAGCTGGCAGGCACCTACCGCCCCCATTTCGTCCCGATTCAAGATCTGCTGCGGCCCATCGCCAAGCATCAGCACCGCAGCTGTGTGCTCTGGGTGGGCCAAGAACAGCCCCAGGATTTGATTCCTTTAGTAGGGGGCCGAGTGCGATCGCACCTCCTGAACGGATTTTCCGCTCAGGAAGCCCGCGAATTTCTCCGGGGTCGGGGCTTATTTACCGGTAGCGAAACCCATTGGCAGCAGCTAGTTAATCACCTCAGTGGCAATCCCAGACGGCTAACAGAGATCGCCAGCGTGATTCTCAATCTCTACCGAGGCGATCTCGGGCAGTTTTTAGCCGATATCCCAGCACTGGAGGGAACGACTGCCGATCTGGCTGCCCCCCTAGCCCGGCTCACGGCCCCAGAACTGGATTTACTGGCATGGCTGGCCCTGGCCCAACAGCCCATATCCTTAGCCGATCTTCAGCAGGGGATGATCGGCTCGCTGCCCATGGAGGTGGTGCAGTCCCTACTGGCCAGGGGAATGGCCCAGATTAGTGAAGGGTCAGGGGCACGGATCGTCTTAGAATTGCCCCCGTTCACTCGCTCAGCGGTTTTGCATCATCTGCTGCAGCTACTCATGGTGGAAGTTGATCGCGAAAGTTTCCAGCTGCTGCAGCGAATACCGCTGTTATCGACCACCGCCCCAGAACGGGTGCAGACCCTCCAGCAGAAAAGTTTGCTAGCCCCCTTGGCCGACCATCTCCAGCAGCAGTATCCCGAGCCAGAGGCTTTGCAAGAAAAGCTCCAGCGCCTGCACCGGGGTGTGCGATCGCAGTATTTAAATCAGCCGGGTTATGGGGCGGGGAATTTAATTCATCTCTGTCAACGACTCGACATCGCCTTGACCGGAGTCGATTTTTCCCAGCTGGCGGTCTGGCATGCCAACCTCCGGCGCGGCGGCATTCAGGGGGCTAATTTCAGCCAGGCCCGATTTGAGCACACCCTCTTTGCCATGGCTCTGGGCCGTGATCCGGTGATGGTTTTTAGCCGTGAGGCTGAGCTAATTGCCATTGGCGATCGGGACGGGCGGTTATTGCTATGGGAGGTTGCCACGGGCAAACTCAGCCGGGTGCTGATCGAATCCGGTCCGGTGCCGATTAGAGCCCTGGCGTTTAGCCCAGATTGTGCTTGGCTGGCCGTCGGCAGTGAAAACGGTGACCTCTGCCTCTGGGCCCTGCAGGGAGCCTATGGCCCGGAAGAATTTACCCGGCAGCAGCAGCCGGTTGTGGAGCTGGCGTTCAGCCCCGATGGGGCCTGGCTAGCAGCAGGCGGTGCCGACGGCACCGTGCAAATCTGGGATATGG
>PYEQ01000652.1 GCA_003017785.1 filamentous cyanobacterium CCP5
CCCGCGAGCGCTACGTCAACCTGGCTGGGCCGCTGGATGTCCGAGAGTTTGGCTGGGATGACTTGCAGTTTCCGCTGGGCTGCTTTACCGCCGCCAACCAGTTTGGGGCCTTTGTGCGCAAAACCGACAATGTGGCGGCCCTGCGGCCCAAGCCCACGCTGATGGTGCTGACCGAAAACGAAGACGCTGCCGACATCGAAACCAACCAGCGGTTCTTCGAGAAAATCGGCGGTGCCCAAAACGGCCATGCCATGCATCTTTATCCGGCTGAGGCGATGGTGCCCCACCCCATGGTGGACCCGACGGAGGTGAGCCAGGGCATGAGCAACCAGTTCTGGCAGAGTCTGTACCAGGAGACCTTCCGCTTTCTCAAGGAAGGCCGGGTAGAGGACAAGAATTTCTCCAGTTTGGAGCAGGCTGGGGATTTGCCAGCGGTGCCTCCGGTTTAGCCCTGCGTAACCCATACCCGCATGTTCGTCAGGCTGGCTGGGCCGAACTGGGTGGCCAGGGCCACATCGGCGGCATCTCGACCGTAGGCGATCGCCACCCGTCCCCCTCGAGGTTCGGCCTGGGTGGCGTCGAAGGTATACCAGCGGCCATCGACGAAAGCTTCAAACCAGGCATGGAGATCCATGGGCTCTAGCTGATAGAGATAGCCCACCACCATCCGGGTGGGAATGTCCAGGCTGCGGCAGAGGGCAACGCCCAGATGTACAAAATCCCGACAGACCCCCACTTTTTGCTCAAGGGTATCCATGGCAGAGGTAGAAGCATTGCTGGTGCCGTACTGGTAGGTGACGGTGTGGTGAATCCAACGGCGAATGGCTTCGACCTGGTCGTAGCCGGGTTCGACATCACCCACGATGTCGCTAGCCTGCTGGCTGCACCTGTCGCTCTGGCAGTAGCGACTGGGCAGCAAAAACTGCAGCACGTCGTCCGGCAAATCTTGAATCAGGGTGAACGGGGCTCCGGGAGCGACGTCAATGTGGTCAGCAGTCTCGACCACGGCGCTGGTGGTGACGATGAATTCTCCGGTGGGAGCCGTGAGCCGCTGGCAGAGGTTGCCGTAGGTATCGACATACTCAGCCACCGGCACCTGCTGAGAAAAGGTATAACGCTCCTCAGTAATCCACTGGCCGTCACCGCTGCGGGGGCGCAGCATCAGCACCGTGGGGGTGGGTTCATCAATCTCAAAGGTAATCTTGCAACCTACTTCTAATCGCATAAAACTCAAGTCCTTCAATCCACAACGAACCAGCTAAATACCTGCGGTAGGAGAAAGAAATCTGAATCTCCCCATCGATGCGAAGCGCTAAACCACCTGTGACAGGTTAACCCTTCCGCCAGGTCCAGGACGGTAGTTCGACTCCGCTCACTACAGGCGGATCGTCCTGGTCGTAGGAGTCCGAGGGGAGCGAGATCCCCTCGGTTAGAGATTTGGCTTTCGAGCAAAAGTTTGGTCTTATCAGGGGATCCAACGACAATTCCACCACACAATCGTTGCCCCGACAGAGTCATCTAAGACCGAGCCAGTAGTGGAGCTGCCGCCAGCAGGGTTTGAGTATAGGGATGTTGGGGATGATGAAAGATCTGTTCCGTCGAAGCAAGCTCCACAATTTTCCCCGCCTGCATGACGGCGATGCGATCGCACATAAACCGCGCTACCCAAAGATCGTGAGTAATGAAGAGATAGGTCAGGTCAAATTCCTGCTTCAGGGCCACCATCAGGTCCAGCACTTGAGTCTGCACCGTGGCATCCAGCATGCTCACCGGCTCATCGCAGATCAGCAGCTTGGGCCGGGTAATCAGGGCCCGGGCGATCGCCACCCGCTGCTGCTGTCCCCCAGAGAGATCCCCCGGGAACCGGTGAAAATAGTCTTCCGTGGGAATCAAGCCTACCCGGGCCAGCATTTCGTGGGCCTGCTGTGCTGCCGCCTGGGAGTCTGCCAGCTGATGAATCACTAGGGGATGGGCGATCGCCTGACCCAACTTCATCATCGGATTCAGGCAGGCATGGGGGTCTTGAAACACCATCTGCATGTCCCGTCGCTGGCGCTGGAGTTCGGCCCCGCTGAGCTGGGTCAGGTCGCGGCCTAGGTACTCAATGCGGCCAGCGGTGGGTCGCACCAGCTGCAAGATCGTCCGCGATAATGTGCTCTTGCCGCAGCCTGATTCTCCCACTAGCCCCAGCACTTCCCCCGGAAACAGGTCGAAGGAAACCCCATCGACGGCGCGGATCACCGTGTCCTGCTGATTGCCCAGCAGCTTGGTGAAGAAATTGGCTTCCAGAGCGTAGTGCTGCTCAACCCCCTCCAGCCGCAGCAGTGGTTCCGTGGTAGGGCGAACGTCGTTGATCTCCGCCTGCTGCAGGTGGTGGGCTGAAGCCACCAAAGACTGGGTGTATGCATGCTGAGGTTGTTGTAAGACCGTCTCGGCCGTTCCGGTTTCCACTAGCTCCCCGTCGTACATCACCGCCACCCGATCGCAGTGTTCCGCCACCAGGGCCAGATCGTGGGAAATCAGCATCAAAGCGGTGTTGAAGTCGGCGCATAGCCGGGTCAGCTCCTGCAAGATTTGAGCCGAGATGGTCACATCCAGGCTGGTGGTCGGTTCGTCGGCCACGATTAGCTTGGGCTCCAGTAGCAGGGCCAGGGCGATCGCCACCCGCTGACGCATGCCGCCGCTAAACTCGTGGGGGTACTGCCCGAAGCGATCGGCGGCAATACTAACTGCCGCGAGTACCTCTAGCGCCCGATTTTTCGCCTGGGCCTTCGACAAATCTGGCCGGTGGGCCTGGAGGGTTTCCAGGCAGTGATCCCCAATAGTCATCAGGGGATCGAGGCGGGTCATGGGGGCTTGGAACACCAGGGCGATCGCTTCACCGCGGAATTGCCGCAGCCGCCGGGGGGTAAAATCCAGCACAGACTCCC
>PYEQ01000653.1 GCA_003017785.1 filamentous cyanobacterium CCP5
CTACTGAATCTGCGGAAACGGCTGGCGCGGATTCGGGTGTTTGACCCGGCCTGTGGGTCGGGGAATTTTTTGGTGATTGCCTACAAAGAGATGAGGGAGATCGAAGCGGAAATTAACCAGCGCCGGGGCGAACCGGATCGCAAGTCGGAGATTCCGCTGACGAACTTTCGGGGCATCGAAATCCGGCATTTTTCTTGTGAGGTGGCGCGGCTGGCGCTGATTATTGCGGAGTATCAGTGCAATGTCATTTACCGGGGACAACGGGAAGCGCTGCTGGAGTTTTTGCCGCTGAAGGATGACAACTGGATTACCTGTGGAAATGCCTTGCGGTTGGACTGGTTGAGTATTTGCCCGCCGACGGGGACGGGGGTGAAGGTGCAGGGCGAGGACTTGTTGAGCCTGCTACATGATCAGGCGGAGGTAGAGTTTGAGAATGAGGGGGGAGAAACCTACATCTGTGGGAATCCGCCGTATCGGGGAAGTCAGTGGCAAACAGCAGAGCAAAAGAGTGACGTTCAAGAAAATTTTGAAGACCTGACGCGAACCTGGGCCTCTCTCGATTATGTTTCTGGATGGTTTATGAAAGCTGCTAGCTACGGTCTGCACACTAACTCCGCAGCAGCATTCGTATCCACTAATTCAATCTGTCAAGGTCGCCAGGTTGAGAATCTTTGGCCTCTAATTTTTGCGACAGGGCAAGAAATCAAGTTTGCTCATACCAGTTTTAAATGGGCTAATCTGGCAAGCCACAACGCTGGAGTAACAGTCGTTATCGTTGGAATTTCAGCCAACGCGGGAAAGGTTCGTCAACTCTTTTCTACCGATGAGCAGGGAGACGTAATGCTCACGGAGACAACCAATATCAATGCTTATCTTGCGGCTGCACCAAACGTTTTGGTCAAAAAAGCAAGTTCACCCTTGTCTGGCATCAAGGAAATGACTTTTGGAAACATGCCTAACGACGGCGGATTCCTTCTTCTTGATACCTTTGAGGCAGAAACAGCAATCAATCAGTTCGATGTAGATTCATCCTATGTCCGCCCATTCCTTGGATCTCAAGAATTCATTCGCGGTATTGAGAGGCGATGTATTTGGGTTCTAGAGCCGGACTCCACAGAAGCGACTGAAAATCAATGGTTACATGACCGCTTTGAATCCGTCAGACAGCAGCGCTCAAAATCTCGGCGATCAACCACTCAGCAGTTAGCCGAAGTTCCTTTTAGATTTGGGGAAGTCCGCCAATCTGGAACTGAAACGGTGACGATTGTGCCAAGTGTTTCATCGGAGAATCGCGAATACTTACCTGTTGGATATTGCCCATCAGGTACCATCATCAGCAACCTTGTGTTCGGTCTCTTCAACGCCCCATTGTGGAATATGGCGCTAATTGCTTCACGCCTTCATCTAGTTTGGATCGCCACCGTCTGCGGCAAGCTCGAAACCCGATATCGCTACTCCAACACCCTCGGCTGGAATACCTTCCCGGTCCCCACCCTCACCGAACAAAACAAAGCCGACCTCACCCGCTGCGCTGAAGAGATCCTGCTAGCACGGGAACACTATTTTCCAGCGACCATTGCCGATATGTACGACCCCGATCGCATGGACACTGAGTTCCCCCTGGTCCGCCAGGCCCACGATCGCAACGACGAAGTGCTAGAGCGCATCTACATCGGTCGCCGCTTCAAAAACGACACTGAGCGGTTGGAAAAGTTGTTTGAGCTATATACCAAGATGACCAGTCAGTGAGGAGGAAAGAATGTGTCAGGATTGGCCCTCATCCCCCAACCCCTTCTCCCAGGACGGGAGAAGGGGAGCAAGAGTGTTCAAAGTCCCTCTCCCTCTCTGGGAGAGGGATTTAGGGTGTAGACGCGAAGCGGCTTCTCGAAGAGTGGGCTACGACGAAGTGCTAGAGCGCATCTACATCGGTCGCCGCTTCAAAAACGACACGGAGCGGCTGGAAAAACTGTTTGAGTTGTATACGAAGATGACCAGTAAGTGAGGAGAGCGAGAAACATGCTGACCTTGCCCATTTCCGTTAGCCCCTCATCTCCCAGCCCCTTCTCCCAAAACTGGGAGAAGGGGGGCCGGAAGTCCCTCGCCCATTCTGGGAGAGGGATTTAGGGTGAGGGACAAGCTGTTTGACCTCTACACCAAAATGACCGCGAAATAAGCCACACTCGACCTATCCGCCCCCACCAGCGCCATGACCTACACCCCAACGCAAACCCTCACCGTAGATCAATTCATTACCCAATACGGCGATGATGCCCGCTACGAACTGGCCGATGGAGAACTGATTGACATGGAACCGACCGGCCCCCACGAAACCGTTGGCGGTAAGCTGGCAACCCACATCGGCATGGCCATTACCCAGGCCAACCATCCCTGGTTTATTCCCCGCACCTGCCTGATTCAACCTTTCGCTGACATTGCCACGGCGCGTCGGCCAGACGTAGTGGTACTCGATGAAACGGCCCTGGCCAATGAACCGCTTTGGCAACGGCAGCCGGTGATCACCCTGGGGCACTCCATCAAACTCGTGGTCGAAGTGGTCAGCAGCAACTGGGAAACCGACTACGCCCGCAAAGTTGAGGAATATGCCCTGTTCGGCATTCCCGAATATTGGATTGTGGACTATCGCGGGTTAGGCGGTGTTGCCTTCATCGGCAAACCCAAACAACCCACCTTCACCGTCTGCCAGCTAGAGGGCGACGAATACAACCAGCGCCAGTACCGGCTGGGAGCGGCCATCTCATCCGCCCTACTGCCCAACTTACAGCTTCGGTTAGACGATATTCTGCCGCTGTACTAAATGCTATTGCCAGCCTCCTGGACAACCCCAACGGCCCAGCCCTTTCATGGCTTCCCTAAACAGATGCCGGCCGCCCAGCCCCCAAGCGCTCTACCCCAGTTCCCTGCCC
>PYEQ01000654.1 GCA_003017785.1 filamentous cyanobacterium CCP5
GTGGTGGCCTATGGGCGATTGGTGATTTTGGGCGGCGACCAGCAGCGACTCCATGAGGAGGTGATCACCGCTGGGGGCATTCTCAAGGAAGGGCGCTTTAGTCGGTTGAATGTGGGGCAGGTGCAGCAGGCGCTGGCGGCGGCCCTGCCGGATGAAGTGCCGGAGTCGTTTCAAGGGCGGCTGATGGATCTGTGGCCGGGCCATAAGGACCAACTGCTGCGATCGCTGGAAGTGCGTATGGATGAGCGCACCAACGGTTTACAAAAGGCGCTGCAAGATCGCTGTGAGAAGGAGGTGGCTGACATAACTGCCGTCATGACGGAGCTGCGGCAGCAGATTCTTAAGGAGCTAGAGGAACCTGAGGTAGAGCAGCTAACTCTGTTTAGCACCACCGAGAAGGAGCAGTTTGAGCGCAACATCAGCAGCCTGCAGCTGCGAGTAGACCAGATTCCTCAGGAGATCGAGCAAGAATCTATCATCGTCCGGGCGCGGTTTCGTGACCCCACCCCTCGCTTGTTTCCCCTCGCTGTGACCTATTTAATACCGCAAAAGTTATTGCACTAATCAAGGAATTTTTATGCTAACCACCGAGGTCGCACAGTTTCCAGACCGACTGAGAGCTATGTCGATTCACTTCCCGTTTGCCTGGGCCATTGTTCATGGCGAAAAGGATTTTGAGTATCGAACTAAGGCCACAAAGTATCGGGGAATTTTTCTTATTCATTCCAGCGGTACGAAAGACTCCGATGAGTATATGGCGGAATACAACATTCCCCAGGATTAGATCGTCCGTAAGGCTATTATTGGCGCTGTGGAACTGGTTGACTGCATTGAAGACCCGGAAGGTGGAGGCTATTTCTACGAATTGGAAAGCCCAATAGTCTTTGAAAAAGCAATTCCTGCTACTGGCCAGCAGTCAATCTTTTGGCCTGCCAGCACTCCTGAGCGGGTATGGGCATTCAACCAAGCTATGAAACAAATGCCCAAGTATACTTTTCAGGTTGAGCACGAGGATAATCTAATTATTTTGCTCAATCATGAGGCCGACCTTGAGATTGGTGTTCTGGAGCACGGCTTTTGGCAAAAACTTTCGCCTCGTATGAAGAGCGGGCAGATCGATCTAGCCGTAACTGAACTAGTACTCTGAGGCGGAAGTAGATCTGTTGTTTAAGGGTAGAGCGACGGGAACTGGTTTGCCATGCCAAGACTTGCAGCTACCCCCATCACGCTAACGACCGAGGAACAGACAGCCCTGGAGAAAATAGCTCGGCGACCGAGCACGGCTCAGCAGATTGCGCTGAGAGCGACCATCATTTTGCGAGCCGCCCAGGGTGTCAGTCATGGTGCGATTGCTCGGGAATTGGGTATTACCAAGGATACGAGTCGGCTCTGGCGCAACCGGTGGCTAGAGGTGAGTGCCCGCGAGTTACCGCTCGAAGAACGGCTCCAGGATGCACCTCGACCGGGGTGCCCGCCCAGATTCACGTTGGAGCAAATTACTCAGTTGTATGCCCTCGCCTGCGCCCCGCCCGCGCAGTATGGTCGCCCCATCAGCCATTGGAGCGGTTCCGAGTTAGCTGATGAGATGATGAAGCAGGGCATGGTCGAGACCATCAGCCCCCGCCACGTCGGGCGATTGTTAGCCGAAGCCGAACTCAAACCGCACCAGACTCGCTACTGGCTCCACCCCCCCCAGACCCTGAGTTTGCCGCTAAAGTCACCGACATCTGCGGTGTCTACGAGCAGGCCGCCGAGCGGGCTGAACGGGGCGAATTGACCTATAGCCTCGACGAGATGACGGGCATTCAAGCGCTGGAACGCGCCATGCCGAATCTGGAGATGAAGCCGGGGCGCTGTGAAAAGGTGGAGTTTGAGTACATCCGCCATGGCACCCAGACCTTAATCGCCTCGCTAAATGTCGCGACCGGTCAGATTGACCAGGCCAGCGTTGGTGACACCCGAACCGAGGCCGATTTAGACACGCATCTTAGAGCCCTCCTCGGGCCAGCACCCACCGCCCCTAAAATTCACCTCGTGATGGATTGTCTCAATACTCATCAATCGGAGTCTTTGGTGCGCTTGGTGGCTGAACTGGAGCCTAAGCCCATTGAGTTAGGCAAAAAGGGAAAATCGGGCATCCTAGCGTCAATGGCCACTCGCTCGGATTTCTTGAAAGACCCCTCCCATCGCCTGGTCGTGCATTTCACGCCAAAACATTCCTCCTGGCTCAATCAAATTGAAGTCTGGTTTAGCATCCTGATGCGCAAACTCCTGCGCCGCTCCAGTTTCACCAGTCAGGCTGAGCTCAAGAACAAGATCCTCGCCTTCGTGGATTACGTCAATCGCACCTTGGCCAAGCCCTTCCAATGGAATTACACCGGTAAACCCTTGACCTCGTGACCAGTAGATTTATTTGTGCCGCCAAGTACTAGGCGTATGCCTGCTGGATCTTCAACGACCTTCCCGTCTAGTTCAATCTGGTTGGTTAGCTCGTTATAAGCCAGACGCTCACCTAAGAGTGCCTGCACCGCCCAATACTTATTGGCCAATTTAGGCGGTTCACTGCTTAATGGACTAACAAGTTCAGACTCATTAAGATCGAGTAACTGCTGGGAATGAGCCCCGGCTGGTGCAGTAATTGCTATTTCACAATGTTTTCTCCAAGCCCAACCTTTAATACAGCCTTCTATCTGCTTGTGAGAAAGCGATGGGCTAGGGTTGGTTCGCTCAGCAGAGCGCCAGATTCGTTCGCGCTCAGACTCAGGTAGAGGTGGATTGCAGTGTTCTGCATATTCCTCAAACAAACTACGCGGATCGCCCTTGAATAGCTGCCCAAGGTTGTTGAGGTAATCGGCAGTACCTATTAGATCACGCGCTACCTTTGCTCCGGTCGTGTTACGACGGCCCTCGATTACACCA
>PYEQ01000655.1 GCA_003017785.1 filamentous cyanobacterium CCP5
CCCCTGGCCTGAATCCCAGCTGTTTGGGCCTGATCGACGGTCAACACCGAACCGTTCCAGCTGACCGAGGCCGTTAGGGGGGCCTGCACCGTTGCCAGCTGAGGGGCGATCGCCGCTACTGTCGCTAGACCGTCGGAGAGGGTGAGATCACCCTGGCCCTGGATACCCGCCAGACTCAGGTCGTCGACGCGACCCGAGAGGGCCACCTGGCCGGTGGCGCTGCCCTGGAGCCGGTCGGAGAAGGGAGCCAGCTGCAGGTTGCGGGTTTGGAGGTCGGCGTTGAACCGGCCATCCGCCAGACGGGCATCGGCCCTGAGGCTACCCCCAGCCGTGGCCAGATTCACATCCCCCTGGCCGCGAATTCCCGCCAGGCTGAAGTTCTCTAAGCGGCCACTGAGTTCAGCACTGCCGGTGGCGGTGCCGTCGAGCCCCTCCCTGATCTGGCGCAGCTGAATATCCTGGGCCTGGAAGCCCGCCTGGAACCCGCCGTCAACCAGGGTGCCGCTGCCCCGAACGGTGCCCCCGGCAACGGTAATCACCGTATCTCGGAAGCGCACAGTATCCCCGGCAAATTCGATAGTGCCCCGAGCCGGGTAGTCTCCGGTGGGGGCCCGCCAGTCCACCAGTCCCTCGAGCTGGCCGATGGAACCGGAAATATCCGCTTCTAAGGAGACCGGTCCCAGGGAAACCGCCTCGGGCAGGCCGTACTGGCGGCCAATCATATCTGCAGGCAGGTTTTCGCCCGAGGCCACCAGGCTCAGCCGTCGGGGGGCACCGAGCTGGTAGCGTCCCCGGCCCGTCAGCCGTCCCCCCGCAGCAGGCTGGGCCGTCAGCTGCTCAATGGTAAAGGCTTTGCCCTGATATTCTGCCTGGGCTTCTAGCTGGGCTAGCTCCACCTTGTCAACGGTCGTAGCTCCTTGAGCGGCGATGTCAGCCGAGACCACCGGATCCCCAAGCCGCCCGGTCATAGTCACATCAGCGGTAAAGGTGCCCTCGGTGTCCACAGGCAGGTCAATGTCAAATAAATCGGTAATTTCTGCCAGGGCAAAGGGATCCATCTGGCCGCTGAAGTCATAGCCGGTTTTAAAGTCCAGGATGCCACCAGCCTGGGCCGACAGTTCTCCCAGATCCGCCGTGACATTCTCAAAGGCAATCTGTCGCCCCTGGAACCGCACGCTACCGTCAATGTCGCTGACCGGTACGGGCAGCCCCCGCACGGCCACGGCGGTATCGCTCACCTGGGCGGTGCCGGTAATGGTGAAGGGCTGCTCAGGCAAAACCTCTAGAGTGGCACTGCCGCTCAGAAGACCGGTGGTAATATCCACCGGCAGTCTGGGATAGAAGGAACGGACAATCGGCATGATGTCCGTTGCTCGCAGCTCTTGAGGCTGCAGGGTGAGCTTAAGTTCCCGCCCGATGGAGTCGACTGACTCTGGCAGATTTTCAGGGGCCGGGGGCAGCAGGGCCGTACCGGCTACCTTTAGACTTCCCTGGCGGATAGATTCTCCCTGGAGGTCAAATTCGAGCTGCTGAGCCTCGACTTCTACCCCATCCTCGCTGGCAGCGATCGCCGCATCCCGAAACCGCAGCTGTCCGTCCACATCGGCAAAGGTTACCTGGTCTGAGTCCTGGGGACGCAGCTGGGCTGACACATCTATCGCTGGCGGAATGTAGGGCAGCGCCGTGATCTGAGCGTCATTGAAACGGATAGTGCCGGGCCTAACCTCGATAAACGGCTCCTGGTCAGGATCACGCTCCGGGCGGTTAATTTCGATATCGGTCCACTGACCGTCCGCCCCCTGTTCGATGTAGATATCGGCCTGGTCCACACCGATGTCGAACCGCAGCTCTCGGCTGAACAGCTGCAGCAGGTTGAATCGGATTTCAATGGCCTGTAAAGAGGCCCGATCCGGGTCAGTCTCCGTCGCCGGCAGGCGGGAAGGCCCGAAGCGGATTTTAGATAGCGTCAACCGCTCGAGGTCGCCAATTTCCACGGGTCGCCCCAGGGTTTCGCTCAGCTGATTTTCGACGATTAGCGATAGCCGCTCATTCAGAAATACCCAGCCAACCAGGGCCGTACCGGCTCCAGCCAGGATCACCACGGAACCAGCCGTTAAGCCAATCCGCCCCCAGCGGCGTTTGCGACCCGGGGAAGGAGGTGGCTGTGGTCCTGGTGATTGACTCATTGCTGGTTGATCTCGCCCATAACAACAAGATTCTAGTGAACTCCCAGGCAAATTTATATGGCTCCCATAACTTAGCCGGTTTTTGTCGATTCATGGGCAGAAAGGGGCTATCGAGACCTTCAGAGATGCTTCACGAATTGAGTAATATAGACGACGTCGGCAACATTATTGGGGCGATCGCATGGGCATATACGTGCTGCTGTTCAATGCAGGCACCGACAGCGAAGGGATTCATACCCTCAAGGTCAACGATCAGAACGTGGTGTTGATGTTTGAAAACGAGGACGATGCCACTCGATTCGGCCTGATGCTGGAGGCCCAGGATTTTCCATCGCCGACGGTGGAAGAGTTTGACCAGGACGAGATCGAAGAGTTTTGTCAGGGAGTTAACTACGACTGCCGGCTGGTGCCCGAGGGCACCTTAGCCGTGCCCCCCGAGGGCCGGGTAGAGCAGCTGGACTGGGATCCAGATCGCCCGTCGGATGCCCAGATACCTGACTCTCAGTCGGATCTTGCCGCTGAGGCTAAGGGGCTATCAGAAGCAGATCTCGATCGGATGCGGCGGCAGTTGGAAAAGCTGCTGTGACCCTGGCCGGTCTCATTGCCCAGGCCCAAGCGGGCGACGAGCGGGCGATCGCCCGCCTGATTACCCGTTCCCTGGCGACCGAGGGGATCATTGCCCGAGCCCACTGGCAGCGTCGCCATCTGCACCTGCGACTGGAATCGGAT
>PYEQ01000656.1 GCA_003017785.1 filamentous cyanobacterium CCP5
CAGGGCGGTTGGGGTCGAGGCGCGCCGCGGTATAGAGCCGCTGGGGCACGCCAGCCTGAGGGCGCTGGGGCGGCTTTTTAGACGACTTTTTGGCCTTGGGCTTCTTCACGATTTGGGTAATCTGGCTGGCCAGGTTAGATACCCCTTCACCCACCGATTCAGAAAGCCGCTCCGGTAAAGACGCTGTGGCCTCGTCGTCGCTGGGCATTGAGGGTAGGGGCATGGCGTAGGCCGTGGCCTGGGCTTCGGCACTGAAGTGGGCTTCCAGGGGCGATCGCCCGCCGTTTGCCATTCCATTTGCCATATCGAGCGGCTGGGGCTGGCTGACCTCAATGGCCTGCTTGAGTCGGGCAGCTGAGTCAGCAAAGCGAATCATTTCCTGGCGCAGCACCTGGTTTTGCTGGGTGAGCTGCTGATTTTGCTGATTGAGCGAATCGACCATAGCCTGGGTCGCCCGCAGTTCTGTGGCCAGTTCGCGGTACACCGAAATGGGTACCGATGGAGCCTGCCGGTTGCCCTGGGGTACCTCTGGGGCAACCGCCCCTGGATAAGCCGATTCGGGAGAATAAGGTGCGTTCATGATGACGGTAGAAGGGGCGTTGAAGACTAAAAAACTGGGCTGAGAATTGGTCTGCCCAAGGGTAGTTCAAATTGGCGCGAGTGCACCAGCTAAATCAAAAAAAATTGCCGCTGGGCCTTTGCTGGCTCAATTTAACATTGAGATCGGCACCAACCTGGGCGGTGTCGTCGGCATGACTATGGCGGTGAGGCTGCGCTCTAGGGTGCGATCGCTATCCTTAGGGTACAAACTTACTGCCCATTGCGCTACTGCTGGAGGTTAAATAAGCCCGAATTGTTCATGATCCTGAACCAACCTGATCAGGCCGAACAGAGGCCCATCCCATAAGGAGCTATCCCATCAGAGGGTGGGCATTTGAGTCTTAGGAGCTTTTGAGAATCTCTTGTGGGATAGCCGTCTCGGCTGTCCACTTTTCACCTAGGTAATTCTCAAGGCGGCGGCGATCGCCGCACTGTCAGCCACAAAGCCAAAGCACTGGTTGACGTTGTAGACAGTGGCTTGGGCACAGTAGTCGGGCGAGGTGGTGGCGCTACAGTCGCGCAGCAAAATGCAGTCGTAACCGAGAAAATTGGCGTCCTGCAGGGTAGCCATTACGCACTGGTCCATGTTCACCCCGGCAAAGAGCAAGGTGGTTTTACCCAGGTTGCGCAAAATACTGTCGAGGGGCGTATCCCAGAAACCGCTCATCCGGTACTTGTCGACCCAAATATCCTGGGGCTCGGCCTTGAGCTCATCGACTACCGCCGCCGCCCAGCTGCCCTTGGTCAAAACAGGGGCACCGTTGGCAGGCAGTGGATCGCCCAGACCGATCCCCGTCCCCGTCGGGTTGTAAACGTGTCGCAGCCCGGCGCTGATGTTCAGCAGGTCGGCGCGGTTGCCCCAATTAAGCCATACCACCGGTATCCGGGCCGATCGCAGCTGAGGTAGCAGGGTTTGCAGTGGCCCAATTGCCTGACGGGCGGGGGTGACATCGACCCCAATGCTGGCCAACCAGCCGTCGGGGTGGCAAAAGTCGTTCTGCATGTCGACCACCAGGCAGGCGGTTTTGCTGAGGTCAAACCGCACCTGCTTGGTGTCGGTGGTGAGGTTGACCAACCGAGGCTGTAGCTCCTGGCGACTGATATCAGCAAGCTGGTCATTGACCCACCAGGCGTTGGGAGGGTTGCCCAGGGGGCGCAAGTTCGAGATATCCATGTCAACCTTAGGGGTCAGCCGCAGAGGGGCGGCCTATGGAGCGGTGAAACGCGGCTATCTGACCTGTAGGGCGAGCAGCGCCAGCCCAGACGTCACAGCGTAGGCCACTGCCACCACCTGAATTTCAGACCAGCCCGACAGCTCAAAGTGGTGATGCAGGGGAGCCATCTTAAAGAAGCGCTTGCCCACGCCATCAGGGCCTTTGGTAGCCTTAAAGTATGCCACTTGAATAATCACCGACAGGGTTTCGGCAAAGAACAGCAGGGTGAGTACCAGCAGGGCAAACAGGTTGCCGCTGAGAATGCCCACCGCGCCGAGGGCCGCCCCCAGCGCCAGCGATCCGGTGTCGCCCATGAAGACGCGGGCGGGGTTGTGGTTGTGCAGCAAAAAGCCCAGGCAGGCCCCGGCCATGGCGGCGCAAAAGACCATTAAATCGGGGTGAGTGGGGGCCACGATAGCCGCCAGACCGATAAAGGCGATCGCGCCTGTACCGCCCATTAGCCCATCAAGGCCATCGGTGAGATTGGTGGCATTGCTCTCGGCCACCAGCACATCCCCGTTCGGCAGCACGTACAGCCACCGAGGGTGATCCAGACCTTCCGCAAACGCAACGACTTCCAGGCCTTCAGCCGCTGTCGGCCCCGAGCCGTCGATCCATCCCGTGGCCTCGGCCACTTTCAGAGCGGGGATAAGCGAGCCGCTGGGCTCAGGCAGGTTCGGCGAAGCGCCATAGCCAACTGAAACCGGCTCATCGGCCGTCCCCGCGCAGGAGGCGGCCGCCAGCCCGAAGGAAATGGCGAGCAATGATGTCGAATAACGGCGGAGCATGTCAGACCCTCGAATTTCTCGGAAAGCCGACACCCCCCACTCCCACAACCCCCAGATGCCGCGACAGTTCCACGTCGCTCGGAAAAGGCGCCGATCAAGCGGGTCTGGTCAGTCCGAGCCGCTTGCCGACGATACGGTCGACCACACGCTTGGGGAGGTGTTTCATCACAAGATACGTCAAAGGCGCGGGCGTCGCCAGCACGCGTGCGGCCGGCTTTTTCGCCGTCAGCTGCTCGCAGATCTTCTCGCCGATGTATTCCGGGGTCAGGCCCTTCTCCGCCATCTTCTCGAACTGCTCGAACATGGCGTCT
>PYEQ01000657.1 GCA_003017785.1 filamentous cyanobacterium CCP5
CACTGGGCAGGCGTCAGCCCCCATACATCGTCTTGCGACTTAGCGGAGACCTGTGTTTTTGGTAAACAGTCGCCTGGATCTCTTCACTGCGACCCCCCTTGCGAGGGGCACCCCTTCTTGCGAACTTACGGGGCCATTTTGCCGAGTTCCTTAGAGAGAGTTATCTCGCGCCCTTTAGTATTCTCAACCATCCCACCTGTGTCGGTTTAGGGTACGGGCAATTTGACGTTAACGTGGTTAGAGCTTTTCTTGGAAGCTTGACCTCACACACTTCGAGGACGTATCCTCTCGGACTCACGCCTTAGCTCAGGACGTTTTCGCCGTCCCTCATCACCTTGAACGCTTGCACCGCTAACCATCATGCGGCTGTGTTAGCCTTCTCCGTCCCTCTGCACAACGTCAAATCGGTACGGGAATGTTGACCCGTTGTCCATCGACTACGACTTTCGTCCTCGCCTTAGGACCCGACTAACCCTCCGTGGACGAGCCTTGCGGAGGAACCCTTGGGATTTCAGGGCATTGGATTCTCACCAATGTTTGCGCTACTCAAGCCGACATTCTCACTTCCGTTTCGTCCACACCTGCTCTCGCTGATGCTTCTCACTACTGCGGAACGCTCCCCTACCGATATACATGTATATCCCACAGCTTCGGTACACAACTTAGCCCCGTTCATTTTCGGCGCAGGAGCGCTTGACCAGTGAGCTATTACGCACTCGTTCGAGGATGGCTGCTTCTAGGCAAACCTCCTGGTTGTCTCTGCACTCCCACCTCCTTTATCACTGAGTTGTGATTTGGGGACCTTAGCTGGTGGTCTGGGCTGTTTCCCTCTTGACGATGAAGCTTATCCCCCACCGTCTCACTGGTAGCGTGTCCATCTGGTATTCAGAGTTTGACTCGATTTGGTACCGCTCTCGCAGCCCGCACCGAATCAGTGCTTTACCCCCAGACTATAATCGCTACCGCTGCGCCTCAACACATTTCGGGGAGAACCAGCTAGCTCCGGGTTCGATTGGCATTTCACCCCTAACCACACCTCATCCGCTGATTTTTCAACATCAGTCGGTTCGGACCTCCACTTGATGTTACTCAAGCTTCATCCTGGACATGGTTAGATCACCCGGGTTCGGGTCTACAAAATGTGACTATCGCCCTATTCAGACTCGCTTTCGCTTTGACTTCGCCATTTTCGGCTTAATCTGCCACATCCTGTAAGTCGCCGGCTCATTCTTCAACAGGCACACCGTCACACGTTGAATCGTGCTTCGATTGCTTGTAGGCTAACGGTTTCATGTTCTATTTCACTCCCCTTCCGGGGTTCTTTTCACCTTTCCCTCGCGGTACTGGTTCACTATCGGTCACACAGGAGTATTTAGCCTTACGAGGTGGTCCTCGCGGATTCACTTGGGATTCCACGTGCCCCAAGCTACTCGGGATTCAGCTAGGTGCATTAAGTTTTCGACTACAGGACTTTCACCCTCTCTGGTACACCTCTCAAGTGTTTCGTCTAACCGCCTGCTTCCATGTTGCTGTCCCACAACCCCAAAGGTAATAACCCTTGGTTTAGGCTCTTCCCATTTCGCTCGCCGCTACTTAGGGAATCGAGTTTTCTTTCTCTTCCTACAGCTACTAAGATGTTTCAGTTCGCTGCGTTCGCTCGTGTTGGTCTATGGATTCAACCAACCGTATCTAGGGTTGCCCCATTCGGACATCTTCGGATCAATGCTTGCTTCCAACTCCCCGAAGCGTTTCGCCGGTAACCGCGTCCTTCTTCGCCTCTGTGTGCCTAGGTATCCACCGTTAGCCCTTTGTAGCTTGACCACAAAGTTTTCATTGGTGTCTGTATTTCTACCTGACAATTATTGCTATGCAGTTTTCTAGGTTCTGGCTGGATAATCCCAGCAGGCTCTCTTGCATAAACAAGAGCGTTGCTGAAATCGATTTCCTTTCACTCACAGAATCTTACTCTAACAAACCAGCTATTCCAATTGCATGTTGGAAAACCGTACCTTTAGAATGTAAGATCCCATCCTTTGGACCGTTGCCCAGTGGAGGTTAGCAGACTCGAACTGCTGACATCCTGCTTGCAAAGCAGGCGCTCTACCAACTGAGCTAAACCCCCAAAACAGTCGTCAGCTATCAGCAAACATTCATCAAAAGTAACCCAATTGCTTCTGTTGATGATGGATTACTGTTCACTGTCCACTGTAAAGGTGGGCCATCCTGGACTCGAACCAGGGACCTCACCCTTATCAGGGGTGCGCTCTAACCACCTGAGCTAATAGCCCATATCCCGAACCAAAGTAGTTTGAAAGCCTTTTACCTATATCTCGAACGACCTTGGGATGACCAACTCTTGACCTATTTCTGTGTGGTTCGGTCTTAGAGTCGGGAGGTCTCCCTAAAAAGGAGGTGATCCAGCCACACCTTCCGGTACGGCTACCTTGTTACGACTTCACCCCAGTCATCAGCCCTGCCTTCGGCATCCTCCTCCTCCGAAAAGGTTGGAGTAACGACTTCGGGCGTGGCCAACTCCCATGGTGTGACGGGCGGTGTGTACAAGGCCCGGGAACGTATTCACCGCAGTATGCTGACCTGCGATTACTAGCGATTCCGCCTTCATGCAGGCGAGTTGCAGCCTGCAATCTGAACTGAGCCTCGGTTTATGGGATTAGCGCACTCTCGCGAGTTGGCAACCCTTTGTCCGAAGCATTGTAGTACGTGTGTAGCCCAGAGCGTAAGGGGCATGCTGACTTGACGTCATCCCCACCTTCCTCCGGTTTGTCACCGGCAGTCTCCCCAGAGTGCCCAACTCAATGCTGGCAACTAAGGACGAGGGTTGCGCTCGTTGCGGGACTTAACCCAACATCTCACGACACGAGCTGACGACAGCCATGCACCACCTGTGT
>PYEQ01000048.1 GCA_003017785.1 filamentous cyanobacterium CCP5
GTGCCGACCCAGGGCTATTTTATAACCGAGGGGTTGTGCGCGCTCGCCTCGGCGACGATGCCGGTGCTCGTCGCGACTTTGAGCAGGCCGCCCAGCTTTACCTGCAGCAAGGCGAAGCCGCTGGGTATCGGCAGACGCTGAATCAGATGAGCCAACTGTAGAGTGCTGGCGAAGATGAGGGGATGAGGGAATGGGGAAGATGAAGGGATGGAGATGCAGAACGGCTTCCAGCAGGATAGGGAGGCAGGGATAATAAAGTGGTGAGATAAAGAGATCTGGAACACCAGAATCTCACCCTCTTCCTCATCTCCTCATCTCCTCACCTTCATAAACCCATTCCTCCTAATCAGTCGGCTGAGAGGTGAGAACGAGTCGCAGCTTGGCATGAATCAGATTGAGCTGGGCCAGGCCGAGGTCTACGTCTCCCTGGATGACGACTCCGGTGTGCATCAGGCGATCGAGCAGTTCGAGGATGGTGGGACCTTGGGACTGGCCGGGGTAGTAGCCACCTTCTTTCGGTAATAGGGTGCCCATTTCCCCCAGGTCAATGTTCAAATCCGCCGGATCGACGTCGAAAATCTCACACAAATGGACTACCTGTTCTTCCAGCTTGCGGAGGCTTTCGGCGGCCCGCTCCAGGTCTTCGTCGCTGAGCTGTTCGGCTTCCATGCGGCGAATCACCTGGGCTTCCATCAGCTGACGGATTAGTTCGATGACGGTGAGCAGCAGGGGTGCCAGACCCGCCTCTGATTTTTTCGGCCCCAGGGCAACATCAGGGACTCTGGACAAATCAGCTTGCAAATCGGCTTTCAGGTCGTCATCGGCAGCAGAAGTCATGTCATTAGCTTAGCGCCGCCCCTGCCATTGCAGGGCGAGCCATTTTCGCTGGGCGTCCTGGGTGAGCACTTGGGCATAGCCTGCCATCATCCGCCCCTGATCCTCAATCAGGCTGTGGGAGGCGCGACTGAGGGTGCGGCAGGATCGAAAACTAGGAACGGTGCGGCTGGTGGCCACGTGCTTCATGGTGCGAATGGAAATCATGGAAGCCTCCAGATGGACACAGTAGATCGACTTCAGGGAGTGGCTGCCCGCAATGCTTTTAGCTCAGATTCCAGGCTTTCAATGCGGGACTGGAGCTGTTGGTTGGCGTCAATCAGCTGCTGGGATTTGCCGCTCAGATAGGGATCGTTTTCCCACCAGTTGATGCCGATTTCGCGGGCCTTGTCGACGGAAGCGACCAGTAGCCGGATGCGAATCGTCAGCAGTTCGGTAGAACCCACGGAAACAGAGATGTCTCCGGCGATGACGATGCCTTTATCCAGTACCCGTTCAAGCACGTCGGCTAGGGAGGACGCCTGGGTAGAGGTGGTGATGCTGCGGCTGGATTGGGGGCTGGCAACAGCGGAAGAGGTCACAGTGATGTCTCCTGTTCATTCGGCAAGCAGTAGAGGGCGGGCTGGCCGTCGGTTTCCTGCTTCACTAGCATTCCCGCTTTCAACAGGGACTTCAGCGCATTCACCGCCTGAAATCGGTTCAGCTTGAGGGCGTCTTCGATTTCGGCGAGCTTGGCGGCTCCTGCCGAGGCAAGGAAGGTGTATATCTTGTCTTCGTAGTCGCTTCTGGGAGTGGATGCAGCGGCGATCGCGGCCTCGACCACCGGTTCCACTAGCGTTTCTTCTACCGCTTCGGCACCAGCCTCAGGCTCGACTTCGGGGTCATCCACTTCGAGTTCCTCATCTTGACCGTGGAGGCGAGCCAGCTTGGGTTCGGCAGGCCCATGGTCTGTCACTGTCAGGGCGGGCTGGAGGGCAACAAAGTGATTGAAGATGTCCCACAGGCGGCGGGTAGCTTCTGGCAGGGGCTCCTTAGAACGGGCCAGGAGGATGTCGCTGCATACGTCCCGGAAATCGACGGATTCTGAGAGCACTGGGATGCTGTGTTCCTGGCAGATGTTGGCGATCATCATGCTGGGTCGCAGGCTGGCGATCATGCCAGATTCTGCCCGTTGTTGAAACGCCTGGACGACGCGAATAATTTGCAGAGCCGCAGTCCCATCAATGCCGATTTTCTGGGTGAGGATCTGCTGCTGGGTCAGCTCATCCGGCTCCGGCATGTTGATGGTGATCAGCCGGTCTTGCAGAGCGTCCTGGGTGCCGTGGACGCCGCAGTATTCTTCCGGGTTGGAGGTAAAGATGCCCCGGAAATGTGGGCTCACCCGGATGTACTCGGTGCGATTTTGATTGGGCGGTAACACCAGCAGCTTTTCTTCGAGAGCTGAGAGCAGGACGTTGTTGACCTCTGGCCGGGAGCGGTTGAACTCGTCGTACACCAGGGTGAAGCCTTCTCGACAGGCGAGGGTGAGGCGGGAGTCAACCCAGTTCTGGCGCAGTTCGTCTTCGACTTTGACCACGCTGTGGATGTAGTTATCCACGACTTTTTTGCGGGTGTAGCCGGACTGGTTGCCAATCAGGTCGGAGGTTTTGAATTCGTCATCCCCAAACAGCAGCATGATCGGACGGCTGAGCAGGTCGGCTAGGTGCAGGGCTAGGGTAGTCTTGCCGCTACCGGCTGGTCCTTTGAGATGGATGGAGTAGCCGGACTGCAGGTAGCGCAGGGCGCGACGGGCGATCCGCTCTGTGGTGGGGGTGCTGACGAAGTTGCGGGGGCGGGCTTGTAGAACAGTGTTCACAGAACGACTTCCTCTTGGACTTGATAGACTCGGTCTTGCTGAACGATGAGCTCTTTCTGAATCAGCGATCGCAGGGCATCCACCGCCTGGAAGCGATTTATGCCCAACTGGGCTTCGATCTCGGTCAGTCGGGCGCCATGGGCCTGGTGGAGATAGTTGTAGATGGATTCTTCGATCTGACCGGTTTTGTTGGCAGCGGGTTCGGGTTCAGGGACAGGAGCCGGAACCGGTTCTGGAATCGGAGCTGGACTGGGTGCAGTCTGAGTGGCTTTGGGAGCATTCTGGGGCTTGGAGACTCGCCGCCGAGACGCTTTGGGCTTGGGTTCTGCAGGCGCAGCAGGAGCGGGAGCCGTACCATTGCCCCAAACTGACTGCTGGAGTTCCTGGTGAAACTGGCTTAGCTCCTGACGAAAGTTCACCAGCTCATCAAACATATCGGCTACGTCGTTACTAAGAGCTTGGCGATCGCTCCGACGCTGCTGCCGCTGAATCGCCGCCATCTGCTGACGGCCGGCGGCCACCGCTTCCAGGGTGTCGGCCACCAGAGCCTGAATATCGCTGACGTAGTGGGAGAGTTCCGGGAATAGTTGCGATCGCATCATCGCGTGCTGCTGCTGATGTCCGGCGCGAATCACGTCGGCTTCGGCCTTCAGTTCTCGGACCCGCTGCTGGATACGCAGCCGATCCTGTTCCAGGGCCAGTCGCAGGTCGCTGACGGCCGCCTGGAGTTCCTGCCGATCTGCCGCTAGGCGCTGGCGCAAATCCTGGGCCATTTCCAGGCGATCACGCTTCAGTCCGGTCAAAAATCGGACGTTGTCCGCCTGGATTTTTTCCCCATAGGCGCGGAGGGCTATTCGCAGACGGCGGGCCTGACTCTGGCGCTGCTGCTGAGCCTGGGCCAGCCACAGGGCTGTCTCATCCTGGATGGTGGCATAAAATTCATCGAGGCTCTGGCGCAGTTCCGAAGCGCTGATGTGCCGTTGGCGCTGCCAGTCACCTAGGACAGTTTGAACCTGCTGACGCCTTTGGACAACGGCTGCCCGACGGGTCTGCCGTGCCGCCTGCCATTGATCATTAAGTGCGCTCACGGGCCTGCTCTCCTTTGATGACGGAAACACAAATGATGATGGAAACACGAATGATGAAGGTAAAAACAATTACTCGTCGCTGGCGAGGCTTTACGAATCGCCACTGTGAGCAAATTTTGTTAAAAATAAAGAAAAGTTTAGGGAAGAGAAAAGGGGCCGACGAGGGCCGCAATTAGTGCTCTGCGGCCCCTCTATTCTTGGTTCGCTTAAGCAGCGGGAACGGCAGCCTGAGTAGTCAGACCGACGGCCTCAGCGTACTTCAGGTAGGTTTCGACGGAAGCGATGACCACACGAGCTTCAACAGCCAGCAGTTCAATGCCAACTAGAGAAACCCGGACCCAAGCATCAACCACGATGCCTTTGTCGAGAATGCGATCAACGACTTCTGCCAAACTGGAGGAAGAGTTTACCTTTTCAACAGCCATGGTGTTAAACCTCTAAAATGTGTCACAAACAGATAGTTGGAGTTGAGAAATGATCCTTAGCAGTGCTGCAAAAATATTCTGCAGTTAACACTTGCTTGCGGTATCTTTCGTAGTCTGCCCAGGCATTTAAGCGGGCTCACAGGGAAGTCAAATCGATTTACAAAAGTATTTGCCAATGGCTTCCCTAGCTGGATTCAACGGATGAAAAAATCCTGAATCCTCTGTCTTTCAAGGTTCGATAGGTACAAGTTCAACGAACTCGACTCACTTCCCCTGGCGACTTCAGCTCTAAGGTTCCCGTTAGTTTTTGTGGATTCACTTTTTGTTAATAAATGCAAATGGGAATGTCGTCCAATCTCTTTGTGGGACCTGCTTTTGGTCTGAAATATCTGTTTCGATACTGTTCCCTTAGCTACTCCAACCATGCAAAACGCCCAGATTCAGCAGCTATTAGAATCCCTCCAAAGCACTGATGAGGCTATTCGTCAGGAGGCCACCGACCGGCTGTGGCGGCTCTGGTTTGAGCAAAAAGGCATGTCTGGCACTCATCTACTGATGGAAAGCCAAACCTTGCTGGAATCCGGTCAGGCGCAAGCCGCTGAAGATCTGCTGAACGGAGTGATTCGCGATCAGCCTGACTTTGCCGAAGCCTGGAACCGACGGGCGGTGCTCCGGTTTATGGCAGGTCGCTACCCAGAGGCGATCGCCGACTGTAAACAGACCATTGAGCTAGTGCCCTATCATTTCGGCGCTCTGCACGGGTTAGGGCTGTGTCAGGCATCCCTGGGCAACTATGAAGCGGCGATCGCGGCTTTTCAGCAGGCTTTGGAAGTGCAGCCCTATTCCACCATTAACCAGCGACTGCTATTGGAATGCACCGCCCGTTTGAGTTGATGCCAGTGGACTATGCTGATGGTCAATGTTGTGCAGAATGCTCCGAAACGCCCCCTGATATGGCAATGTGGGGAATGAACTGATGATTTCTCGATTGCGATCGCAATCCACGCGTTTAGGCTATGCAAACCCTGCCCAATCCGACTTCGTTTTCCGGTCCTGAAGCGGCCTTTGATACCACCATTCACCGCCGTAAGACCCGCCCCGTTCCCGTGGGCGATGTGACCATTGGTGGCAACCATCCGGTGGTGGTGCAGTCCATGATCAACGAAGACACGCTAGACGTGGAGGGGGCGGTTGCGGCCATTCGCCGTCTGCACGAAATCGGCTGCGAAATCGTGCGGGTTACCGTGCCGAGTATGGCCCATGCCAAAGCCCTGGCCGATATCAAGCAAAAACTCAAAGCCTCCTATAAAGACGTACCCTTAGTGGCCGATGTTCACCACAACGGCATGAAAATTGCCCTGGAGGTGGCCAAGCATGTGGATAAGGTGCGCATCAACCCCGGCCTCTACGTGTTCGAAAAGCCCCAGACGGGCCGCAGCGAGTACACCGAAGCTGAATTCAACCAGATTGGCAATAAGATTCGCGAAACCCTGGAACCCCTGGTGGTTTCTCTGCGGGATCAGGGCAAGGCCATGCGAATTGGTGTCAACCACGGTTCCCTCGCTGAGCGGATGCTGTTTACCTATGGCGATACCCCAGAGGGCATGGTGGAGTCGGCCCTGGAGTTCATTCGCATCTGCGAATCTCTAGATTTCTATAACCTGGTAATTTCCCTCAAGGCGTCCCGCGTGCCGGTGATGCTGGCTGCCTATCGCTTAATGGTGAAGCGGATGGATGAAGCAGACATGGCCTATCCTCTGCATCTGGGGGTCACAGAAGCGGGCGATGGCGAATACGGCAGAATTAAGTCTACCGCTGGCATCGGTACTCTGCTGGCGGAAGGCATCGGCGATACGATTCGGGTGTCTCTCACAGAAGCCCCAGAGAAAGAAATTCCAGTTTGCTATAGCATTCTCCAAGCCCTGGGGCTGCGGAAAACGATGGTGGAATACGTCGCCTGCCCCTCCTGTGGACGCACTCTATTCAACCTGGAAGAGGTGCTCCATAAAGTTCGAGAAGCTACCAAGCACCTGACCGGCCTCGACATCGCTGTGATGGGCTGCATTGTCAACGGCCCTGGCGAGATGGCCGATGCTGACTACGGCTACGTAGGCAAAACCCCTGGCTACATCTCCCTCTATCGGGGCCGGGAAGAAATTAACAAAGTCCCTGAAGATCGAGGCGTTGCCGAACTGATTAATCTGATTAAAGCTGACGGACGCTGGGTGGATCCTGCCTAGATAGTGTGTGCCAATTCATACTTAGATAAGTAATTACTCCCTGATTGAGATATTCAATTGGAGATTAGGTTAATGTCCCATGTCGGCCTCATCTGCCTGTGCTAGATTGGCCCTACAAGCCTGATAGCTAGAATTGAAAAATGGCGATTGCAAAGCGTGGACTGGTCTTGGGAGCAACTGCGGTAGCGGTAGCAGCGGTAACGGTCACAGGGGCAGGGATTCACCTGTCTCAAAGTAAGGCCTTTTTTGAGGAAAGCCCGAAGGAACTGGTTGATGAAGTCTGGCAGCTAATAGATCGCAACTATGTCGACGCTACTTTCAACCAGGTTGACTGGGATTCCGTTCGCACTGAATATCTAGAGCGTTCCTATACCGATAGCGAAGAGGCTTACACTGCGATTCGCGAAATGCTTGAGCAGCTAGATGATCCGTACACTCGCTTCATGGATCCTCAAGAGTTTCGCAATATGCAGATTGATACCTCTGGTGAGCTCACCGGGGTTGGCATCCAAATTTCTCAAGATGAGGAAACGAACGAAATCGTTGTTGTTTCACCTATCGAAGACACTCCCGCGTTTGAAGCCGGTATTCGCTCCCAGGACGTAATTACCGCGATTGATGGTGAAACTACCGAGGGCATGGACCTCAGCGACGCCGTCAGCAAGATTCGCGGCCCTGTCGGCTCCAGTGTGACGATTACTGTTGATCGCGAAGGGCGCACCATAGATTTTGAGATCTCTAGAGCGCGCATCGAAATTCATCCGGTACGCTATTCCTTCCAAGAGGGGGAAGAGGGGACTGTTGGCTATATTCGTCTGACTCAGTTCAGTGCCAACGCCGCCTCAGAAATGCAGGAAGCCATTAAAGCATTAGAAGAGCGTGAGGTCACAGGCTACATCCTAGATTTGCGCTCTAATCCTGGCGGGCTCCTGTATTCGAGCATTGATATTGCCCGGATGTGGCTTGAGGACGGCACCATTGTTTCGACGGTTAATCGTCAAGGAGTGGTTGATGAGGAGGCCGCCGATCACCAGGCGCTAACGGATCGTCCCTTAGTCGTGATTGTAGACGGAGGTTCAGCCAGCGCTAGCGAGATTTTGTCGGGGGCTTTGCAAGATAATGATCGAGCTGTGCTGGTTGGTACTCGTACCTTTGGCAAGGGATTGGTACAGTCGGTGCGTAGCTTGGCCGATGGTTCGGGGGTGGCGGTTACGGTGGCCAAATATTTAACTCCCAGCGGCCGAGATATCAATAAGCATGGTATTGATCCCGATGTGGAGATCGAGCTGAGCGAAGAGGAGCGAGAGGCCCTTGCCGAATCGCGCGATCGCATCGGCACTCCCGATGACCCTCAGTTCGCGGAGGCCCTCGATGTTCTTACCCAGGAAATTCGTGCTAGCCGGTCGCCTGATTTAACCCGGGTAACCGGTCAATGACCTACCGCTGAGTCATCTTGATAACCCCAGCCGATAACGTCGGCTGGGGTTATTTTTTGAACTGAGATTGTTTATTGAACTGGGAATGGAGATTTAGGCGGGCCTACACTTTCCAGCTCGAATCAATCCAACCCGGCGAGCGATCGCCTCTGCCTGGGATGAGAATGGTCCCCAGCGAGGTTGATCCAGATTTTTGGGTAGCTGTTTGGCCTCCATAATTTCACAAATGCCATCAGCACCCTTAATCACATACCATTCTGGCCTGGGTTCACTCATAAATCAGTAGGACTAAGAACCTTGAGCGAGCTGTTCACGTACTTGCTCATGGATAAAACTATAGCTGCCACCGACTCGATATAGGAGCTTCCGCTCCACGGCTTCATTTAGGTAAGCCCTTAAGCTTAGTGGGAAGGCCCCCTGGCTACTCACTATGAGTAACGCGCGCAGAATTAGATGCTGTAAGGCATAGGATGCCCACATAACCAGACCAATAGTGATTCCCACTAGCTGGCGGAGGGCCCCGAGATTGATTAGAGACTCTGTGGTCTGACCGCTGAATAGGGCCGATAACAGCACCATAGCTGCCAGTAAGCCACCGTACATCAGGCTTAGCAAGCTGCCATTGACCAGAGCGGCAGTTAAATCTTGATCGAGTCGCTGCTTAAACCGAATGCCATGCTGAAGTCCGCCCCAGCTCTGGAATAATAGCCCTCCCCAAAACCCCAGGGTTGCTCCAGCGGCGGCACTGTAAAGCCCTGCGGCTACGCCAGAAGTAAAGCGAGCCACAGCAGCGCCAATCAGGACTCCTAAAGGAAGGGCCAATGCCGTTCCTAGCAATAGGGCAGTGAGCAAAGGCACCAGCCAAGCCTTCCCGCTAAGGGAGGCTAAGGAAAGACGATATCTAAAAAAGTGGTCAACATCTACTTGGGCAGCCACAATGCCAACAGCCAGACCTAACAGCCAACTGCTGCTGATGCTCCCAACAATCAGAAGGAGAGCGAGAGTTAGTAGCAGCCGATACAGCAGCTGCTGGGACCCTGGCAGCCAGCTTGGATCCAGGCTGTCGATGGTAAATATTCGCTCTCGCTGGCTGAGATGACGAGCTAGCCATCCTAAAAACCGCCTGAGAGAATCTGGATTTTGAGCCCGAAAATCAGGACCGATAGGTTTAGCCAGCTGGGCCGAAACATACTGCTGGAGCAGCTCTCCCCGATTAGCAGCTGGGGTTCTGTCATAGCTTTCGACCAGCATATTGAGCATGAGGGGAAACCGAGCCAAATGCTGAAGGGATTTACTGCCCTTAATCCCCTGCCACGTATCCGGAGAGTCGACTCCCATGACATAATCCTTGACCTGCTGGGCAGCAAAGGGAATAATTTGAACCCCGCTGTTGAAGTAGTTGAATGTAATACCAGTCTGCTCAATCGCCTGTCGCTGGCAGCAGAGGGCGATCACCTGGTCAGGATTACTGCGCATCAAGGTATCCATGGCTTTGGCGCAGGCCCGCTGTTCGTTCGACTTCAGGGCATCAAATCCGTCGACTAGCAGAGCCAGCTGACTGGCATCAAGCCATGCCGTGGCACAGTTGCGGGGAACCCGATAGTGAAGCCAGATTTGGTCGATTATCCAAGGACGAAATTCCTCCCCTCGCCAGCCGGTTACGTCCAGCAGAATGGGCACAGGCTGGCTTGGTCGGATCTTTCCTAGCAGGGTTGCTCCTAGCCCACAGAGCGTATAGCTCTTACCCGTACCCGGCTCACCGAGAATTAGCAGTCGCCCCTCAACTCCGTCCTGCTGAAAGAGATCGGTGACGGCTTCAATGGAGTCTAGAGTTTGAGCCGCCTGGGCCGAGTACTGCATTGCCCAGGTCTTGTACTTCAGAGGCACTAGCGGACGCGTGATTGCAGCCGTGGCAGTTCTGGAGGCGGCGGTTGCTGCTTGGCTAGAGCGAGACTTGCCAGGAATTGTAATCGACCGGCGTTTGGCAAAAAGCTGCTGTTGTTGATGTAGGAACGCCCGCTGTTTAGCCGCGATATGCTGTTTGGCCGCCTGAATCAGCTGCTGCCGATCATCGACAGTGGGAGATCGCAGGGGAGTTAATTCAAGTAGAGAGCTGGCTGCCATGGGCAGGTCTTAGGGAGAAGAATGGGTTAGCGTAGTGGCTCTCGACAACTATAGCAATCTGCGAGATTAACCCCGTCTTGCTCGATTTTCTACTGGATTCAGGCTCCTCATTGTAAACGCCCACTGATCATAAAAACCAATTCCATAATGCCACTGCTGACACCAGCAGGGAAACCGCAGCCAAAAACCAGATGTCAACGGATGAAGTGGCCGAAGCCATAACGCTCTCCTGGGGTAGAACGGTGACTACATCCCTGTCTTTCCCTTCTGACCGGGGCAAACAGACCGAATCTCCGTTGAGATGGGCCAGCTGCTTTTCGATCGCTCGAATCTGATGACCGTTTAAGTTCTTGCGAATTTTTAGCGCGCTGAGCTGAGATTCTAAGCGTTGAAGTTCATGATCAATAGCATGTCTTTCATGTCTAAGCCGTCCAAGCTCGATGCGTAAATCGGCTTTGTTCATACACATTAGCTCAGTCATAGGGACTTCTCCTTAACCCAGAGAGCGCTGAGAACATGTCAACTTAAGCTAATAACATTGCTGGACCACAGCTTCTTGACACGATTAAAATCTCTTACTTTGATTGAGGCTGTTGTTGAGATCTTTGTACTTAATCTGTATTTAGAGTAGCAGTAGCCACAGCCTATCCTGTTTGCTTTAAACATTAAATAAATAAACGTAATAAACTGTCGATTGGAGAAAATCGGTGTTTGATTAGATTAAGGTCTCTGGGGACTCCACCTCACCAACCAGCGTTGACCTTGAGATCTCTAATATTTGCCGTTTAACCATAACGACAAAGCCCAGATCCCGCAGGGGATCTGGGCAGAACGGTTTTTCTGAAGACATTATATAGGCTCTATTCAGCTTCGCTAGGGGGATACAGACGAGCCCAAATAGCAATGCCAAGGCTCTGCCATCCTCTAAAAATCATGATTGCAGCTAGCAGAGGAACTAGAAAAATTAGCTGCAGCAAACAAATCCAGCCTGACGGCTGAACTGTCTGGGCAGGGGGAGCAGAAATGGAAGAGGGGGCTTGCATACAGGGGCAGAAATTTTCTCTCAATATCTCTATTATCTAACCCTGACCGTGCCAGACCATCAGAGCAATCAAAGAAGCTTAACCTAACGTAAGAAAGTAGAGTTCCGTAATATTACGGTCGTTTTACGAAATCCTGGTAGCGTTTCCATGGCTTTACCATCAGCCGGATTACTTCCTGAGGTGCAATTCATCCAGGAGACTCTCAGGAGACAGTCTTTAGGGATATTCCGGCATTTCAGAAGAGCGCACTAGCGGTATTCCGTAATAACTACGCCTAGCCACCTGTTGATTAGGCTTTGGGAGTCCTTGGGAGATAACTAGGTGGAGACGCCCAAACTTTAGTGAATGCAAGGATTTCAGCTCCTGTCTAGGGATGCCAAGATTGCCCCAACGGTGTCCTCGGCTGTTAGGGTTTGCCTACTCAATCTGGAGGGCGGCAGGAGATTTTGATTGTTTACGACCTTCATATTCACCCTGACGACAGGGATATGCAAGGCTTTTTCGTGACGTTCAACGGCAGCGGAGCTATTTCTGGCGTGGTGTTCTCTCAGTTCAGCCCCATCGAAGCCCCTGCTGTGTTCCAGAGCCCATGGTAGGGCTGGGGCTGTTACTAGCTGCAGGCTACGGCTTGAAAGCGGGAAGAATCAATCGATGTGAACGTCAAGAGGCATGAGCCTTTGATCTAGCTGATGCCCTCCTGGAGAACCCCACGCCCGTTATCTAGTGTGGGGTTTTATTGGCGTCTACGTTCGGCTAGCTTAAGGCGAATGTCGTCGTGGATTTCGCGGGTAATGGGATAGAAATAGGCTAGGGCGATCGCACACAGCAGCATTACCAGCGGCGCTGGCCCCATGAAGGCTCGAATCGCCAGCAGGGCAGACTCAGGCTGCTGAGGGGCTTCCGAGGAAAACCCCGCCACATCGAGGGCTAAGCCGACCAAAAATAGCCCTCCAGCCAGCCCTACTTTTTGCAGCAGGGTCATAAACGCATAGAAAACGCCTTCCCGTCGCTGTCCGGTTTGCAATTCATCCAGTTCAATCACATCGGGCAGCATGGCCCAGGGCACCACGTAGGCGGTGGCCACCCCCAGACTGGCGATGACGCAGAGAACATATAGCAGCGTCGTTTGCCCTGGCTGTAAAAAGAACAGTGCGATCTGCACCAGCACCCAGATGCCCATGCCGATGTAGAAAGCGGACTGCTTGCCAACTCGACGGCTGATGAGATTAACCACAAACATCATAGCGATCGCTGTTCCCTGGACCAGCAGGGCTACGACGAAGTAGGAGTCTAGCCCCATCCAAAAGGTGGCGTAGAAGGGAATGATGCTGGCGGTCATTTGTAGGGCTAACCAGGCAAACAGATAGATAGCCACGACAAACAAAAAGGCCCGATTCGAAAAAGCGATTCTCAACTGCTCGAAGAATGGCAGTTCTGTGGTCAAGTCTTTGGGGAGGGCATCGGTCTGCTCAAGCCGCCGTCGGGCATGGGGGAAAGTACCCCAAACACACCAGAAAATGGGGAGGACTGACAGGGTGGAGACTAAGGCTCCCAGCACAACATACTGCTGCTGGGAATTTTCGATTTGCAGGCTGACCACCAGCCCCAGCACCAAGACTGCAACTGCCCCAAAGACCGATGAAGCCAGGCGATAGGCGGTGAGTTCGGTGCGCTCGTCGTAGTCCTGGGTGAGTTCGGCGGTGAGGGTGGTGTAGGGCAGATTTACCACAGTAAAAAATACCTGAAATAGCACGGAGGCCAGGACGTAGTACCAGAACAGGCCAGCTCCCCCTAAGAACTCCGGGACGATCCACATCAGAAAAAAAGTTAGCCCAAAGGGAATTGCCCCGAAAATCATCCAGGGGTAGCGGCGGCCCCAGCGAGTTTGAGTGCGATCGCTGAGGTAGCCTACGATTGGGTCGTTAACCGCATCCCAGATTTTGCCAATCAGCAGCACCAGTCCGGCATCTCGCGGCCTGAGGCCAGCGACTTCGGTTAAAAAAATGAGGAATGAGAAGGCAATCAGGTTAGAGGTCATCCCTGCCCCCATGTCACCTGCTCCAAATGCCAGCTTGGTTTTCAAATCCAGCCGGTCTAAGGATTCTGGAGCCGGAGAAGCCGATTCGGTCATAGCAAACTCTGCGAAAGGATTGTCGATGGGGAGGGCGTCCTCAGTGTATTATTTCTCCATCGCAAAACGCCCTACACTGAGTCCAGCTTAGGAACTTGTAGCGCTGCTCTGGCCAAACCTCTAGCTGACCAGAGCGCTGGGCAAACGCAGGATAGCAGTGGGTTACGCTAGGGCGATCGCCTAGGAGAATGGCTATGGCTGATTTCTACGTAAGCTGGGACGACTACCACCGCGATATCGAAAAGCTGGCCGTTCAGATCTACGAGTCGGGCTGGGAGTTCAACCAGATTGTCTGTCTGGCCAAGGGTGGACTGCGGATTGGCGATACGCTCTGCCGGCTGTTTGACGTGCCGCTGGCCATTTTGTCGACGGCCTCCTACGGCGGGGCCGATGGTCGTACCCGAGGGGCTATCACCTTTTCCCGCGATTTGAGCATGACCACCCCCAGCCTGGGCAGTCAGGTGCTGATCGTCGATGATCTGGTCGACTCGGGCTACAGCCTGAAGAAATCGATGGACTGGTTGCGCCACAAATACGGCTTTTATATCGAAGACTTGCGAACGGCAGTGCTGTGGTACAAGGCCGACTCCATTCTCAAGCCCGACTACCACGTGGTCTACCTGCCCGACAACCCCTGGATTCACCAGCCCTTTGAGCGCTACGAGACTATGAGCCCCGCCGAGCTGGCGGCTAGTTATCAACCGGAACCGGCTTCCTAACTGGTGTGGACTGGGCTGAGCCGACTTCAGCGGGAGCGAGCTGGGCCGGAGCCGCCGAGGCCTCTGGCTCTCCGTAGAGACGCTGGTAGCCCCAGTAGCCCACCAGCAGTGTGACCAGCGTCAGGGAGGCAATTCCCCCGGCTCGGCACAGGCCCTGAATGGCCTTAGAGGCCCGCAGCGCGGCGAGGTAGTCACCGCGCTGGTAGGCCTGGCGCAGGTTCATGGCGCAGGCCAGGGCGGGAATGCCCAGGGGCGGAAAAATCACGAAGGCCGTGAGCAGCACCCGATGCCACCGGGCCGGAGGACAGGGCTGCCCCTGAAAC